>NZ_JAYGIG010000005.1:0-102378 GCF_034932105.1 Leptothoe sp. PORK10 BA2
CAAGCGTTTACTCATTTTCGCATTCAGCATGAAACTGAACGCCTTTATCCACACCGAAACCTACTCGGTGCAGTCGATTGGCCCCTGTTTGCTTGAGTTAGAGCGCGAGACCGGTTACGCCCATAGAGTTCTAACCTTTCACTGGGTAGATTTTCTAATCGTTCCAGGTGTAATGCGCAAATCATTGCACAGAGTAATGGAGTTGATGCTAACCGCATTAGCTCTGGACGCTGTTGTAACTGACGATTTAATTTCTCTGCTGTTTGCTCGGGACTCTGACTCAAATTTGAGAGCAGATTACTTACGAATGAATTATCCGACCGAGCTTGTGAAAATGCCGCGTGCCAACGATTCACAAACGCTTCCACATTGGCTGCCGTCATCGGCTCCAACGTCAAATTCTTAAATTTTTGGTTGCCAACCCAGTCTTCCCATTCTTCCCAAACACCCCCTTCCTCACTTTTCAGACCAGAAGGTCGAGAGGTAACAATATAGGTTGCCTGTGGAAAGTCTCGTACCAACGTTTGTAATGCTTTAAAGAAAACTTCTCGGGTTTTGCGTGGCAGCTCATCTACACCATCAATCAATACCAGTGCCTGTCCACGCTCCAAGTATTTATGCACCCAGTTATCTGGCATTTGGGCAGCAATATTTTTGGCAATCAATGCCGGAAACTGTTCAGGCGCAGGAAAGTCTTCACCGACTAGACTCCGGAGACGAATAAAAAATGGAATTTTAATATTCCAAGCTTCCAGATGTCCCTCAAACTCCATACTGGCGGCCCGTACTGCTAGCCACTGCATCAGGGTACTTTTACCTGCCCCCGCCCCACCCCGAATCACCAGTCGCCGACAGTCACCCATGGCCTTATCCACCTGGTCTAAAGTCCGCTTAAGCCCTTTCCCTGCCCAATCTCCCTCGATCTCTTGATGACTTCTTTTGAGTGCAGAAATAGTTTCATTATCGTCCTCATCCATCACCCCACTGGCTGACAGAGTAATATAAGCCATACTTAGTCTTTGCTGGCTGGTTAACCGATCCATTCGAGGTAAGCCAAATACCTCCAGACGATCTAGTTCATCCTGGACTACGCCGCGATAGCGTTCCACAAACTGATCTGCTGATTGAATCGCTAGATCCCGCGCTATCCCTAGCTGTTTAGAAATTGCTGCCAACCGCTGCAAAACTGCGGTGGTCTTTGCCTGCTCGTACCCCTCCACCGTCGATGCAGCCTCAATCAGGTGCTGACTCGCCATTCTCACTGTCTGACGGTATATCGCCTGCTCCGCTGCCGAAAAATCACGATCCACCCCTGGATTTGCTTTGAGCAGATGCTGCTCCAGTGCATCTACATCAAAATTCATCTCCGCCAGACCCGTTTGTGTCAGGCCAGCTTCTAACAGTGTCTGTGCCAACCCAAACAAAATCGAATCTCGACTCGCTATCGAAACCTGCCTATTTTGGCCTTCAACTAATGGACGAATAGCATTGGCCATTTGCTTGGCCATGGCCTCTATTTGCCCTGATGTATCCTGACTGTTTGCTGAAGGCGTTAAAACATCACGGGTCACCGTAGCTATAGTCTTAGGCTCAACAGCATTAGCCAATTTAGACTTAACGTCAAAAGCAGTTAGCAGCCCCTGAGCCAGAGCGGGACCTATGGCTTTTAGCAGCAATATGGCATTAGACATAGACAGTTAGGTGGAATTTTCAGGCAAAGTAAGGGGGATTTAGAGCGATTCTAAATTATCTTGGTGGGTTGAGGCTTTGAAATTGCGTTTAAATACAGATTTCACAATGGAATTGCAAATTGACTCAGCTGGCCGGTTAAGCGCTATTTGTAAAACAGGTGGCTTTGGTGGCGTCTGGACAAGATAATGGCGTAGCGGGTGGCGGGTTAGCTAGAGTTCCGGTGCGCTCACACCAATATCTGGCATCCTAGGCTGGACCAATCAACGTAAAGCCGGACCAATCCCGAGGATTCGGATAGTCTGCTTGCACCTGTAGCATGGCCTGACGCAGGGCTTGGGCCTTATCCAGTCCGGCGTTGAGTTGTTCATAAAAGGCGGTCATCAGATCCGCTGTGGGTGTGTCTGGAATCGCCCAAAGGGAGACAATCACATTAGGTACACCGGCAGTGATCAGCGATCGCGATAACCCTAAAACGCCATCGCTGGTAATGTCTCCCCGCCCCGTATCACAGGCACTCAGCACAACTAACTCTGCGGTTAAGTCCAAGTTGAGGATTTCTGCCGAGGTGAGTAAACCGTCTTCACCGTCGGAGGGGGTGAGTGCGATCGCACCTGGCATATCCCTCACCCCCGATTCTCTCGGGTCACCATAGTCCAACAACCCATGGGTGGCTAAGTGAATCACCCGAGCGGTTAAGGACCGCTGTTTAATCTGTTTTTCAGTGGCCTGAGCGCCCAATAGGGCTTCTGTTTTGAGCAGTGCCGCCACCGATTGGGCCTCCTCCTGCGCCCCTGGCAGAGGAGGCAAGGGGAGATCCCCATCCGCCTGCCAAATGCTGGGCATAATCGGATTACCCACCACCAACATGTCTTGAGCAGACGTCGTCGCCTGGGCTGCGGTCTGTAACTGTTGAGTCAGATCTAGCACCTGTATGGACGGTATGGTCTGCAGCGTATGTTCAGCAATTAAATACTCTCCCTCGCTAGACTTTAACGCTGGGAAAGGGACTAAAAACAAATTCCCCTGGGGCACCAAAACAACCTGCTCCATCGGATCCGTGGGCAACAGATCCTCAAGGGGCTCAATCAGCTGCTGGTACAGTTTTCGATACCCCTGCCCCGGATTGACTATGGTTTGAAAGCCAGCCTGGGTAGCAACCCAGCCCCGGTGACTATCCCCGAGCTCGCCCCGAGTGAGCGAGACCAATTGATCCAGATCGATCGCCTCATCCAGGTTAGCCTCATTGACCAACAATGACCTTAGGGTCAGGTCACCCTGGGGCGTAATCACCCAAGCATAATATTGGTCCGCCACATCCAGCTGGTCTAAGATCGTATACTCCACAATGGTAGCCTGCTGTTGTTGGGCAATTTTTCGAATCGCCTGACCATCTAAACTGTCATCCACCGTCGGCAGAGGAAGATTACTATTTTGGGTAATCAACTCAGCAAAGGCTCGGGCTCGCCCTTGTTCAGCTGCGATCAGCGCCGCTTCTCCCCGATCCTGTTTAATCAAAATGTATTGCAGAGCCTGATAGGTTTTCTGTTGTAGATCAAAAATAGCCACCTTATCGGCATCGGAGAGCTTTTGGTCCCGCAGTTGATCGAGAATCAATATCGCCTGCCGCACCAATGGTTCAGCATCGTCATACCGCTTAAACTGCCATCGCAGCTCTGCCAGGTGCTCTAAAATCAAAGCTTCTGCATAGCGGTCTCCCACCGCTTGGACCTGGGACAGCCCCCTTTGATAATAGGTTTCCGCCTGTTCTTCCTGACCTAACTGAAAGTAGATCAGACCTATATTACTCAGGTTTCGCCCAATGGCGGATTGGTTCCCCAAATCTTGAAATATCTGCAGTGACTGTTGAAACAGCTCTAGGGCCTCGTCCAGCCGCCCAAGTTTATCGTAGGTGGTGCCCAAATTGTTCAGGGCCAAGGCTTTGCCAAAGGGATCCTCAATCTCCTGCTGAATGGCCAAGGCTTGTTGGTAATAGTCAATGGCCTGATCATAATCCTTGCGACTTTGGTACACCGCACCAATATTCGCTAAGGAAAGGCTTATACTTTGGCGGTTACCCAGCTGTTGGGAGAATTCCAGAGAGCGTTTCATGTAGTCTAGGGCGCGGTCAAATTGTCCTAAAAGATCATAAATCCGGCCCAGGTTATTTAGGACGGCGCTGATCCCCTCCTGATCGTTGATGGCTGTTTTCAACGCCAGGGCCTGCTCTAGTAAGGTGAGGGCCTGGGGCAATTGTCCCACATCCGTCAGCACCAGTCCTATGTGCCCCAGGAGAGAGGCTTCAGCATCCACATCCTGTTGATTCTGAGCTATGGCCAATGCCCTTTCATAGGTGGCTAAGGCAGACGGATAGTTACTCTGGCTATAGAAAAAACTCCCCATATTGTTCAAGACCCTGACCGCATCCCCCTCACGGTTGAGCTGCTGATAAATCCCAAGGGACTCTTCGTAGGCGGGTAAAATCGGGTCTGTGCGGCCAACAATCAAGTAGACCCGAGCCAAAATATTTAAGGTGGCGGCAATGCTGGGTGGATGCGGCGTTTGTCGGTATAGCTTCAGGGCTGTTTCCAATTGGGTGACTGCAGTGGTGTAATCATTTTGCAAAAATGCGGTTTCACCCTCAATCTGATGGGAAAGCGCCTGTTGCTGAAGGTCATAGGCGGCTGCAGACAAGTGACTAATCTTCAATTCATAGGCCCCCCGTCCGGCAGCATCCTGGGCATTGGCGTAGACCGTATAGGTGCCTGCTTGGGGTAAGCGGCTCAAAATTTGGGCATGGCGAGAAAAAGGGCTGACGTCGTCATTTTCAGCCACTGGCTCGCCATCTGGACTTAACAAAATCAGATAGCTATCAAAGTTGACACTGGCCAGGGACAGTAAAACTGTTTGCCCCTCTTTACCTTCAAAGGTATAGGCGTCGTAGCGGCTATTGTCGCTGGCAAACTGAGCATCGGTGTCCGTCAGTGCGCCAGAGAGGTGGAGGATCGTATCCTGGGCAGAGGCGGACAACGTCGTGGATAAAACGGTGACCATGGTCAGGATGGCCAACAAGCTCAATCCTATCCAACGGCGGAGACTGAGACGCCGCAAACGATGCATAGTGCCCATGGGGGATGAATCACTCCTTGGTCAGGATACGGGGTAAAAATTGGGCCGCTCAGGAGTTGTTAATGATTAACTGCATGAATTCCCTGGCTTCCCCCTTTATTTACAGGGGGGATGGAGGAGGATCGGCAAAACCAATGAATGTTAAGGAGTCCCCCATCCCCCTGGCAAAGGGGGGCATACCAAAGCCATTGGGGGATTGATTAACAGCACCTAGCGAAAGACTTTGGTAATTTCCGCATTCATCAGGGCCACGTCGGGATCGGCCTGAATTGCCTCAAAATACTTGGCAGCCAGGGGGGTGACGGCATATTCATCCGGCTTCATCATTAGCCGTCCTTTTTCCAACAAAATAGCTGCTGTTTCCTCAGGGTTTTCTGAGGGCTCTTTTGCACTTGTAAACTCATCGATTTGCACAATAAATTTAGAAATGGGACGGAGCCAGCCAAAGGCATCGTCACTGATGACGAGTTGAAAGAATTCACCCTTATTTTTGATCGGACCATTGGCTTGCTCGTAGCGGACGCGCTCTGACTCTAAAAGCAGCTTGTGGAGTTTGAGCAGGTTGTTCCGAAATAGTTGAAGGCGTTGTTGATTCGTTTCACGGGAAGAGGCGGTCATAGGTCGGCAATATCAGCAATGTCGGCATAGTTGTATACACCTTATCGCGTATCCCTGGCAAAATCGTTGGCTGGGGAGACGCTTTTGCCAGGGATACGGCGGGTTTACTTGGGTATGTTGGCCAGGGATGGCCTCAGCCAATGTGTGGAATCTGAGATAACTGGGTGCATGGGCCGTGCATTCTTGACAACAGACGCTAGAATCATCCCTAGCGTTCTAGGTCGGTGTCATGTTTACTCGTCCCCCTCGGGTTGCTAACCGCAGCCGCAATCGTCAGGCAGGCCAGCAGCAGAAGGATAAGCTGGGGAATCCACCCTCCCGGCCACCAGGGCTAGGGCAGATTGGGTCCATGCTGTCCATGGTCGTCCTGGGGGGTGGCTTGGTGGTGGCAGCGGTGACGGGCTACGGCATGTGGCGCACCGGGGAGCAGTTTATGGATGGGGTGAAACTGATGTTCACGCCAAAACCGCCGGAGGATAAGGTGGACGTGCGCACCTTGGTGGTGGAGCAGGTGAAGGGAGCCAGTGAGCTGACCACGGCCATTTTTTCGATGCAGACGGTGGTACCCACGGAGAGCAACCGCAAGGTGGGTAACTATGTGATTGGTCAGACGAATTTACTGTATATGGCCCATGGAGAAGTGCGGGCGGGTATCGACCTCGGTGCCATCAGTGAAGAGAATATTGAGGTGATTGAGAATGGGGACGATCTGCCGCCTAGCTTGGTGGTCAACCTGCCTGCGCCCAAAATATTGGACAGCAAGCTAGATGTGGCCCGTTCGGAAGTGTATGACTATGACCGGGGCTTTTTGCAACTGGGGCCAGACCGGGCCCCGGAATTGCAAACCCTGGCTCAGCAGGAAGCCCTCAAGCGGATTCGCCAGGGAGCCTGTGATGAGGGGATTTTAACCATGGCTAGCGAACGGGCTGAGGTAACCATGCGGCAGCTGCTGACACCCTTGGGCTATGAAAATTTGACGGTGCAGGTGGCGGCACCGGTAGGCTGCTCTTAAGGGAGTTTTGGGTTTTGAGCGCTTGGTTTTGAGGTACAAGGGTATCAATGCCAAGTTTAGGAACCATTTAATCATTACCCCATGCTAGAGCTATACCAGTTTGAAGCGTCCCACTACTGTGAAAAGGTCCGGCTGATTTTGGATTATAAACAGCTGCCCTATAAAGCGGTGGAGGTCACGCCTGGGATGGGACAGGTGGAGCTGTATCGGCTGTCGGGCCAGCGCCAGGTGCCGGTGCTGAAGGATGGGGAGACGGTGGTGGCGGATTCCACTGCGATCGCAACCTACCTAGACGCCACCTATCCTGCCCGCCCCATCCTGCCCGCCGATGCAGCCATGCGCGGTCTGTGCCTCATGCTCGAAGACTGGGCCGACGAGTCCATTGGTCCCAACGCCCGCAAAGTGATGATCGGGGCCTTTAGCCAGCACCCCAGCTTTCGTACCGCCCTGTTACCCGCCTCCACCCCCGAGGTGATCAAGGGTCTGGTCAGCGCCGTTCCGGGAGATTTCCTCAACCTGCTCGGCACGGGCATCGGCTTTGGTCCCGATGACATTAAGGCCGCCACCCTCAGTTTGCACCAGGCCCTCTCCTCCATCTGTGCCATCCTGGCGGTGCATCCCTACCTGGTCAACGGTGAGCCCACCCTGGCAGACTTTGCCGTGGCGGGGATTTCCATGTACCTCAAGTTCCCCGCCCAGCGCTACGTCGACCTCCCCTCGGGCCTAGGGGAAAAGGGCGTCCCCGGTCTGGCGGATGCCCCGGAATATGAGCGCTTCTGGGCTTGGCGCGACCAGCTCTATGCGGACTATCGCATAGAGCGTTCCATCCCCCCTAAGGATGCTGGCAGCGGCCCCGTGAGAATCGGTATTGATTAATTCGCGGCCCCGCAGTAGTTACCCTCAAAAATTAGCGTTAACTAATGGGCGGCCCGCAGTGGTCACCCTCAAAAATTAGCGTTAACTAATGGGCGGCCCGCAGTGGTCACCCTCAAAAATTAGCGTTAACTAATGGGCGGCCCGCAGTGGTTACCCTCAAAAATCGTTATTGATTAATTGGCGGCCCGCAGTGGTTACCCTCAAAAATCGACGTTAACTAATTGGCGGCCCCGCAGTGACTGCAATAGGGTAAAAACTTATAGGTCAGCTGATGACAATGCCCACATTCCCGATGCTGCTGGTAACCACAGTGGGGGCAATGGTCATCATGGGCCTTAATCTTCTTGGCACATTTAATACAGCGAGACTTTTGCACCCGACTCGCCGCCTGTAGCTTCGGATTAAACATAAACCGTTGGGCAAATTTAATGATGCCAAAGCCCACCAACGGAATCAGCACAATATAAATGTAGCTGACCAAAAACAACAGGCGGCCAAAGAGGGCAGTAACCAGGTCAAAAACAAGACTAAAGATCACCCCCGCCTGTAAAAACTCAAATACCTTGAGGATCAACGGGATAAAAAAGATCACCAGCAGATGCCAGCTAATCAAGGCAATTAAGCCATGGCGCTGACGCTGGGCGACGGTGTAAACGCCAAAGGCAATCAGAATTAGCGGTACCAAGAAAATCCCCTGGAATGCCAGCTGCTTACTGGGATACCAAAATGTGGCCCGGTTATATTCATGCTTCACCGTTTGGAACTGGCCATCCTGCTGGAGCAACGCTAAAAACGCCGCACTTTCCGGCTTTGCCAGGAGAGCCTGCTTTAAAGCTAAGATTTCAGCTTTTAGGGTCTTAATTTTGGCATCATTCTCCGCTAGGGCGGTCTTCACCCCCGCCGCACCAACCTGGTTGATCGACTGGTCCCGAGGCTGCCCAGCAATCTCCTCTAGCAAGGTGGAATCATATTCTTGGCGCAGGGTGGAATTTTTGTTTTCTAGGGTTGCGATCGCATCTTCCTTCTTCACCATTCCCTGCAACAGATTGGCCGTATCGGTCCCACGAATGGCATCCTTCACCTGCCCATATTGCAAGCAAACCGGACTCACCTGCCCTAAATGATCGATGCCCTGTTGCCGAAACTGTTGCTGAAAACCATCAATATTGGGGTCAGGATTGAGGCTAGCCGCCAGCCGAACAATCCCCAAGTCCCGCTCAAAGGCCTTATTCTCATCGGTCTGGCTACGATAGTCACTCCACTCGCTATAGCAAGGATAGGCATTTGCAGGAGCCAGGGGCCACTGGGCAATATCATTTAAGCCCATAAACACATTGGACAGGATAACAATATCGATCAGAACAATCACCACCAAACTGACCCGATTCAGGGGCTCATTATTGATGGTCCGAGTTCGATGTAAAAAACGTCGCAGAAAACGAAACAGTTTAGTCAACATGGCATCAAGGGGCAATTGCATCCCCATGGAGAGTCTTGGATTTTCCCATTGTGCCCGAGGGTATTTTGCATCCCCCATGAGTGACTTGCAGTGACCAGAACCTATCGTAGTGGGTACGTCGTGGAGCGAAGTTAGCCGAAGTACCCCGAAGTAATCAATATAAAAGCATAAAAAAATGGCTGATCACCGATGGAGCGATCAGCCACTTTGGCTCGAATTTTAGGCAGGGTTTAGCCAGACTCACCAGAAAGCTAGGGTGAGCAACCAGCTGCTCCAGGGGATAGCACCCTAGTAATTGGCAATGGGGCTTCCTTTCCGCTCGGCCATTTCCGCCAATAGCCCCCTAGCAATAGCGTATAGTTCCTTCGGTACACGGGGAGCACGAGGGGCAGACATAATACCCCGTGCCACCAATTCCTCAGCAGAGTAATTAGGAATGTCTCTAAGGGCAGGCAGCCCACCGGGGGCATCGGCCAGCAGATTTGGCTTTAGGCCAGGGGCATCACCGCCAAACCTAGATTTATCACTGCCACAGGCAGTGCCAAATAGGGAAAACGAACGGGAGAAACCAACGGAGTTCCGCCCAATCTGGGTGTCATACCCCCGGAGATAGGGCACAAACATCGTGCCAAAGGTTTGGAGATATTCATCACTATCTAAATAGGAATCAATCTCGGCCTCAAACCCACCCGCTGCAATAATTTGGATATGCTCAGAAATCTCAGCATAGCTTTCAGGGGGCCGACCCAGCAGATGCTTAAAATTCAGCTCAATGGCCGTAACATTGGGATGCTTTTCCCAGAACAGGGATCTGTAGTGATCAGACTTAGCGAGTTGGCGAATAAACTCAAGCACCGTGATATCCCCACTCCGCACCTGGGATTCGGCCTTCACACAGCGCTCACTTTCCATCAGGTGGGCGTTACCAAACACCTGCTTATAGGCGGCGGCAATGACGAGATCGCCATTCTCCACCGACAAAGCATTCCCAATTGCTTCTGTTGCCGCCAGACCGGCATAGGCAGCCCGATACTTGGTCGCTATAGCTTTAATCTTGATTTCAGCTTCGGTCCAAGCCTGTTCTTGGTCTTTATCCCCAGCGACAGAGGTTGTCGCGGGGGACTGAACGGGGGCAGGAGCAGCTACAGCGTTGGGCTCACTGACATCTTTCGTTTGAGTGGGTACAGTTTGACTCAGCCCTGGCAACTTGAGACTCTTAGATTTTTCTAAGATGCCAGATAACCCTTTAAGCATTTTTAAAGCCCCAAGAAAAGACAATTTTTAATAGCTGTACGATCCTAAGTAACCGAACTGGGTTCGATGTCGTCAAGACTGTGTTTTTTGCCCTACTTACCCCATGGACAAATGCATGGACAAATGCGTTTGAAACCCAAACAGGACATAGGATACAGAGAAAATTCTATCAGTGCCTATGCGTCCCGTCAATGAACCTAGAATGGGATACATTTAGCCTTACCTATGCCTGAGGCCGGGGCCGGGGTCTATTACCTGAAACCCCTGCTTCCAAAAGCTTTCATCAGGCTTTAGCAGAAACAGTTTATCCGCAAGCAAATCCAATTTCAACCCACGGACAGAGAGCTAGACCCTTGAGTTTTTATATTCGAAAGATTAAAAACGTTACAAAACTTAAAAAATATGACTTCCATAGGATTTTCTAGGTTTAAAAGGTACTTCCTTTGGTTAGTTCTGGGTCTAGGGTTGACGCTGGTTGGCTGTCAGCCCCGTTCAGCTGTTTCGCAACCAGGGGTGAACGGGGTAGTAGTGAACGTGGCTGAGCTGGCCCAGCCCCTGGTCCCCCTCAGCCAGCCAGGGCATTGGGCCGAGGTCAATCATCTGATCAGCTATGGCAATCGGCTGTGGTTTGCCAACAGCGTGTTTTTTAATAACCACAACTCCGCCGATATTTACAGCTATGGGCCGGTTACCGGGGATACCCGGCTGGAACAGCATCTCTTTAGTCAAGGGGCCGGACACCCCGTGGTGGCGGATGGTTTGCTGTACTGGCCGTTTGAAGACCCCCGCTTTTCAGCGGACTTAGGGGAATATATGGTCACCAATGGGGACCAGTGGCAATGGCATATTCTGCCTCAGGGGGAAGCGTTTCATGTCCATGCCATGGCCAGCCATGGGGATGCTCTGTGGGCATCGACGGGGGCCTGGAGCGGTGGAGTGCAGCGCTCATCGGATGGGGGCAAAACCTGGGGGCTGGTCTATGGGTATCCCACCCCCGCCCGTCGGGTGAGTCGGGTGACTAACTTGGTATCCTCCGGCGATCAGCTATTTGCTGAGGTGATGGCGGTCCATGAACAGGGCAGTAAGGTTTTACGGTGGGACAAGGCCCTGGCCCAAGCTGCTGATTTTAAACCCGTCAACAGTTGGCCCAATGGCAAACGGGTAAAGGCACTCACGGCGTTTCAGGGCCATGTCTATGGCGTCAACCAAAATCCTGATGACAGCTATGGGGTATGGCGCACCGATGGGGAGCACACAGCCCCGGTGATGGCCCTCGATGGCTATCGGATTAGTGCCTTTGCCGCTACGGACCAGGTGCTGTGGGCGATTAGTTCTACCCCAGGGGCGGGCTATCTGTGGCGCAGTGAAGACGGGCTGACCTGGGCAGCGGTGCAGCAATTTACCACCCTGCGACCGTTGGATGTGGCCGTGCATGGGGGGCAGGTCTATGTGGGGGGCCAGGGGGACGATGGCCAAGGGGTATTGTGGGGACCCTCACCGACCGGGGGCGCTGGAGCCCCGGTGGCAGCTAGCGATGGGCAGCGGGCCGATGGGGAACAGGCCCTGGTGGCAATGCCGCAGCCGATGGTGGCATCGGAAGACCCGGCCCAACCTATAGCCAGCCTATTGGCCCAGGTGGAAACAGTATTGAGTGACCCGACCACCTACACCGGAGGGAATGCCCAAGCGGTTTTGGCAACGGCCTTAATGCCCCTGGGTCTGACCCATGACCCAGCGGTAGGTCACCAGCTGGCCCAATACCTCCAAACACCCCTGCCGGTCGAATCGGCCCAGGTGTTTGAAAATAAGGTTTCGGTCTTGGCCACCGATGTCACCCAGTGGTATTTGCTCTGGGCCATGGGCCTAAATGGCCATGGCCAGGTGCCCCTGGATTTATTGCAAGCGCCCTGGACTGAACCGGCCAATGACCGGGAGAAATATTGGCATCCAGCCCCGGCGGCGGCCTGGGTCGCTGGGCAGTTGGGGCGACAAAATGAGACGCTAGATCGGGCCGTGATCGGGGCGATGGTGGAACGGTTGACCACCCAGGACGATCCTCTGTGGTTAGTGGGGGATTTTGTCGGTGCGTTGCATAGTTTGACCGGGCAGCAGTTTGGCTACGATGTTGTTGCTTGGCAAGAGTGGTGGGAAGACCCCAATGGGGCAAGCGCATCGTGAATCTCTTTGTTACCCTGGGAGAGCTTGATCAGAGGCGTGGTTAATGGGTGGGTTTAGGCAAGGCGGCAGAGGTGGAAAATGGGTCGATGAATGGACCCAGAAATGGACCCGTAAATGGACCAACTGGCTCGGTATCTTGATCGGGTTAGGGTTCCTGGTATTGGGTCTGACCAGTTGTACCCTTCCTCAGGTGAGTGCGGAGGAACGGCTGTTTTTGGATCTGTCCGTGGAGGCGGTGGATCATTGGGTGCTGCCTATGGATGAATTTGAAGGGACTCGGGTGGGTGGTTTATCTGCGATCGCATATGACCGCAACCGCAGCCGCTTCTACGCCCTCTCCGACGATCGCCAACGCCCCCGGTTTTACACCCTGAACCTGGACCTGAGCCCTACGGGCATCAACAACATTACGGTGGAGGCGGTGACCGAGCTAACGGACCGCGACGGTAACTCCATGGCTCCCCTGGATGGAGAAGGCCTGGTACTCACCCCCAGCAACAGTCTGATTGTCTCCAGCGAAGGCTCCCCCCGCCAGCAAGTCCCCCCTCGGCTGCAGGAGTTTGAGCTAGAGACGGGACGGCTCAAAACCGATTTTCGGGTACCGGATCGGTATTTGTTGGCCCAGGCCACAGGTGACCCGGCCACAGGTGACCCGGCCCCAGCCGGACAAACCCAGGGCATCCAAGAAAACATCGGCTTCGAAGCCCTAACCATCAGCGCCCCCGGCGGCTCCTATGAACCCTTTCGGCTGTTTGCCGCCACCGAAGGACCGCTATACCAGGATCTAGACCTTGACCCCGAAATACCTTTTAAAAACCGCTGGCTCCATTATTTAATCGACCCCAACCAGACTGTTCTGATTTCAGAGCATTTTTACGCCATGGATGCCGCTCCCCTCGGAGCCTTGGTCAATGGTCTCTCGGAAATTTTATCCATCGATGGGGGGGGACATTTTCTCGCCCTGGAGCGGGCCTTTGGGCTACAGGGGATGGCCATTAAGCTGTATCAGCTAGCCATGGGTGTGGCGAGTGATGTGGGTGCGATCGCAACCCTCCAAGGCGACACCAGCGGCATCACCCCCATTCGTAAACAGCTCGTCGCCGACCTCACCCCCCTAGCCCCCGACAACCTGGAAGCCATGACCCTAGGCCCCAGACTGGGGGACGGCAGCCAGAGCCTGATTCTGGTCAGTGATAATAACTTTGACCAGCGCCAAGAAACCCAGGTTTGGCTATTTAAACTGAAGGGTCTATAAATTCACCGCAAAATGCCCCAAAAAATGCCCCAAATTTTGGTGCAACCTGCCCCGCAAATTGCAGCAAAATTTGGGAAATAATTTTTCTTTTCTAGAAGAATTAAAAACACAATTGGCTTCGTTGTTTCATCCCAGAAAGATATTGCCCAAGCCTATTCCCCTAGCGCTTTGCCTAGTTTTCTTAGTCGTCCTATTCAGCCCTTGGTCATCCCCCCGTCTCCGTACCCACGGCAACGATTAATACCCATATTCTGTATAATTCTTGCTAATCATGAAGGAGGCTTAAGCGCTAAAGGATGAAAGTAATCGTACTAGGTGGAGACGGCTTTTGTGGCTGGCCCACCGCACTGCATCTATCAAACGCAGGTCATGAGGTTGCTATTGTCGATAACCTATCCCGCCGCAATATTGACAATGAACTAGAAATTTCTTCCCTAACTCCCATTAGCCCCATGTCCACCCGGCTGTCGGCGTGGCAAGAAATCAGTGGCAAAACGGTTGAGTTCTTTAATATCGATATCGCCCAGGAATATGACAAACTCTTAAACCTGATTAGCGACTATGCCCCCGATGTGATTGTTCACTTTGCTGAACAGCGGGCGGCCCCCTACTCCATGAAGTCGTCTCGCCACAAGCGCTACACCGTCGACAACAACCTCAACGGCACCAACAATGTCCTCTGCGCCATTGTGGAATCCGAGTTAGATATCCATGTGGTTCACCTCGGCACCATGGGCGTCTATGGTTACGGCACCGCTGGGATGAAAATCCCTGAAGGGTATCTCGATATCCAGGTGGTGACCGATAGCGGCAAAGTGATCGAAAAACAGATTCTGCACCCGGCCAACCCCGGCAGTATCTACCACATGACCAAGACCCAAGACCAGCTGTTCTTTGCCTACTACAATAAGAACGACCAAGTCCGGGTCACCGACCTACACCAGGGCATCGTATGGGGTACGAACACCCGAGAAACCTCCATGGATGAGCGATTGATCAATCGCTTTGACTACGATGGCGACTACGGCACCGTGCTCAATCGCTTCCTGATGCAGGCCGCTATTGGCCACCCCCTGACGGTGCATGGCACCGGTGGCCAAACCCGTGCCTTTATCCACATTCAAGACACCGTACGTTGTGTTGAACTGGCCATCAATAATCCCCCCGCCAAGGGAGACCGGGTCAAAATTCTGAACCAGATGACTGAAACCCACCGGGTGCGAGACCTCGCTCGGATCGTGGCCGATGTGGCGAATGCTGAAATTCAGTATATGGAAAATCCCCGCAACGAAGCCGCCGAAAACGAACTGCTGGTCGATAACCAGTGCTTCCTAGACATGGGGCTGCAGCCTACTCAGCTGGACAAGGGCCTGATGTTGGAAGTTACCGAAATCGCCAAGAAGTACCTAGACCGCTGTGATCGGTCCAGGATTGTCTGCACCTCTAAGTGGAGCAAACAGATGGCTACTGTCCCCACCCCCATTCCGGCTAGCTAAGCTGTTTGAAATGGCAAAGGCAGGTTAAAGAACCGTTAAAAGGCAGGGATTTGGGCAATCAGGCCCCATTCCCTGCCTTTATCGTTGGGGCCTTGTTGACTCCCAGGACTGGCCCCAAAAACGAAGTGGAGAAAGCTTGAGCCCGGGACAATTTCGCGGTTGAATAATTACAGCCCAGTATTTTTTGATACATTCATCTTCCATTACAGCCAAACGTATGCGCATTGCTCTGTTTACCGAAACATTTCTCCCCAAGGTCGATGGTATTGTCACTCGTCTCAAGCACACGGTCGAGCAGTTGCAGGCCCTGGGAGATGAGGTATGCGTGTTTTGCCCAGAGGGTGGCCTGACGGAGTATAAGGGAGCCAAAATTGAAGGGATCTCGGGTTTTCCCATGCCCCTGTATCCCGAGCTCAAGTTAGCCCTACCTCGGCCCTCCATCGGTGAAGGGATAGAAGCTTTTAACCCCGATTTGATCCATGTGGTCAATCCTGCTGTGCTGGGGTTGGCAGGGGTGTACTACGCCAAGGCTCTAGAGATTCCCCTGGTGGCGTCCTACCACACTCACCTGCCCAAGTATCTGGAGCACTATGGTTTTGGCATGTTTGAGGGCATGTTGTGGGAGCTGCTTAAGGCGGTGCACAATAATGCGCGCATCAACCTCTGTACCTCTACGGCCATGCAGCAGGAACTCACCGAACACGGCATTGCCAATGTGAAGGTGTGGCAGCGGGGGGTGGATACGGACTTATTCCGTCCCAGTTTGGCCAGTCGGGAGATGCGGGAGCGTCTGAGTGAAGGTCATGCCGATGCGCCGTTACTGCTATATGTGGGCCGTCTATCGGCGGAAAAGGAAGTGGATCGGATCAAGCCGATTTTAGAAGCCATTCCCAATGCTCGTCTGGCGTTGGTGGGGGATGGTCCCTATCGGGAAGAACTGGAGGAGCATTTTGCTGGGACCCATACTCATTTTGTGGGCTATCTCGGGGGTGAGGAATTGGCCTCTGCCTATGCGTCTGGAGATGCGTTTATCTTCCCCTCTCGCACAGAGACCCTGGGGCTGGTGTTGCTGGAGGCCATGGCCGCAGGCTGTCCCACGGTGGCGGCCAATGCAGGGGGAATTCCAGATATTGTCACCGATGGCACCAATGGGTTCTTGTTTGACCCCCATGACGAGGCAGGGGCCATTAAGGCAACTCAGCGGTTATTAGCAGCCCGGACAGAGAATGATCTGCTGCGGCGGAATGCTCGCATGGAAGCGGAGCGCTGGGGCTGGCGCGGGGCAACTCAACAATTGCAAGCCTTCTATGCTGAGGTGTTGGCGATGGATGTGCCCATGGTGGCTTAAGACAACAAAATTGATTTAGTCATTTTTCCTGATGTGGAATAGAGGGTAAAGCTGCTGAAGTATTTGAAAGCAGTTTGTTGGATGCGATCGCAAATGATTGCGATCGCATCCAGCATCATTCTTCAGGGATACATACTGACCGTGAATTACCCAGCTCTGCTCAGTAGCGACATCAATGCCTGGAATCAGTATCGCCATCGTCACCCCAAGACGCCCTGTAGCCTGGCAGGACAAGACTTAAGCCAGGGCTATTTTTTTGAAGGTAATTTTAGAGACGTTGACCTACAAGGGGCTAACCTCAGGCGCGCCTGTCTGATTGGGGCAGATTTGCAAGGGGCCAATCTGACGGGGGCGGACCTGAGAGACGCTTACTTAGATGATGCAAATTTGCGGGGGGCCAATCTGAGTAATGCGGATCTGACCGGGGCCCACATCGCTCGGGTGGATCTGCAACAGGCCATTCTGACCGGGGCTCAACTCGCGGTTAGTCAGGTTAAGACCGAAAACAGCACCACCGAAAGCAGCACCCAGAAAAAACCTGATGGCAACCCCGAACCCCATCATCTCCTGAGGCAGCCCATCATTGAGACATTCAGCCCCCTTGTCCATCGGCTCACCCATCACCCCGCCTGGATTTCTGGCCTGACTCTGGGTGCTCTGACCCTGGGGTTAGCGTTGGTCCCAATATGGCAGAGGGACAGCACCATCATCCCCATGGGCAACTTCATCCCAGACAGCCATGCCCAACTGTTGTCGTTCGTTCCACCGGCTCCGCTGACGTTGGCCAAGTCCTTTGATAGCAACGGTCAGGTCTGGGCCATCGCCACCCATACCGACCAAAATGGTCGTTCGCTTTTAATTGGCGGTGGGGACAACGGCCAAATTGAAATTTGGGATCGGGAAACTGGAGCGACCCTGCGCACCCTCAGCGGCCATGACGATACGGTCAGAACCCTAGCCGTGTCCGCCTCTGGCCATTGGTTAATCAGTGGTGGCAGCGATGGCATTAAGGTGTGGCAACTGGGGACGGGGGAGCTGATGTACAGCCTCACCCCTGGGCCATCCCCGATCTGGTCCGTGGCCCTTAGCCCCGATGAGCGCACCCTGGTCAGCAGCGATTACGACGGCAATATTACCGCCTGGGACTTTAGCACTGGCCAGTCCCTCTACACCACCTCCATCGGCGTACCGGTATGGTCAGTTCAGATCGCCCCCGATGGCCAATCGTTGATCAGTGGCAGTAGCGATCGCATCGTCCGCCAGTGGGATTTAGCCACGGGCACCCTGCGCAAAGAGTTCATCGGCCACCAGGACGCCGTTCGCTCCGTGACCCTTAGCCCCGATGGCAAAACCCTAGCCAGTGGCAGCTGGGATGGCACCATCAAACTGTGGGACATGGCCAGTGGGAACCTCCAAACTACCCTCAGCGGCCACGAAGATCGGGTAGTCACCCTGGCCATTAGCCCCGATGGCAAAACCCTGGCCAGCGGCAGCGTCGACAACACTCTCAAACTATGGGATCTATCCAGCCAACAGCTCACCAAAACCCTCGATAGCAACGGCAACTGGGTTTTAGCCGTGGCCTTTGATTCCTTAGAACAAATCCTGATCAGCAGTGGCAAGGACCAACCGGTGAAAGTGTGGCAGTGAAAGGCTGACTTGGGTGAGAAAAAGAGGGACTACCAAAGGCATTCATTAATTTTTAACAGCTCCTTAGCCATAGAAGAGACTGTTGCCCATGGGCTGTGATCCCCTAAAATTCAGGCAACCGCCATGGTAATCATCACCCCCGATCGAGGGGACATCCGTACTTCTTGGGAGGTCCCTAAGGCATGGCTATCTCCCCAGAGCACCCGTGCATCTGCCCCGATCTCCGGCAGGGTAATCTGCCCTGCATCTGCTCCCGCATTGAGCACCACCACAATGTTCTCACTGGCATCCGTGCGGGCAAATGCATAGATCTCCCCCACCGCCGCCACGGTTTGATAGGTGCCCGTACACAACACCGGATGCTGATGCCGTAGGGCAATCAACTCCTGATGCCACCTGAGCAGCGGACCATTCCAATCCGTCTCCGTCGGAAAACTGCGGCGACAGTCCGGATCGTGAGCACCAGCCAGACCCACCTCATCTCCATAGTAAATACTCGGCGCACCGGGAAACGTCATCTGCAACAACACCGCCAGCTCAAAGCTGCGCTGATCGTGATCCATCACCGTTAGCGCCCGGGCCACATCATGACTCGACAACAGATTTAACTGGGTCAGCTGAATCTCCCAGGGATACAGCGCCAGTAACTCTTCTATTTTCTGTCCATAGCCCTGGGCATCCAAGGCCGGATAGGGGAAATAGGCCGGATTCTCCACCAACTCCATCACCACCTTATCCTTGCCCGTAAAGGCCAGCGCTGGCCCCGTAAAGAGATAGTTCATCACCCCATCAAACTGGGTGCCATCCAGCCACTGGCGGGCATCGGTCCAAATTTCACCCACAATGTAAGCCTCCGGGTTAATCGCCTTTACCCGCTGTCGAAATTCTTGCCAAAACCCTGCCGCCTTCACGTCAAATGGGACGTCCAGTCGCCAGCCATCAATGCCCTGGTGCAGCCAGTACTCAGCTATTTGCATAATGTACTCCCGGGCCTGGGGGTTATCATGGTTAAACTCCGGCAGAGCCCGGTTGTTCCACCAGCTCTCATAGTTAGCTGGCTTGGCACCATCATAGGCAGACAGGGGCCATTTTTCTACTTTAAACCAATCCAGCCAGGGGGAATGGGGACCGTTCTCAAGAATGTCATTAAAGAAGAAAAAGCCCCGACTAGCATGGTTAAAAACACCATCGAGAACAACTTTAATACTACGCTGGTGGGCAGCATCTATGAGGTCTGCAAAGGCTTGGTTCCCCCCAAGGAGTGGATCTACCTGGTAGTAGTCATGGGTGTGGTAGCGGTGGTTACTGGTGGACTGAAAGATGGGGGTAAAGTAAATAGCATTCACTCCCAGATCTTGCAGGTAATCCAGGTTTTCAGCCACTCCCCACAGGTCCCCTCCTTTATAGCCACTGAGGGTGGGTGGGGCCTGCCAATCTTCCAGGGGGACCTGCATGGCTGGGGGGAGTGGTCGTCGCTGGGTGCGGGCAAAACGGTCGGGGAAAATTTGGTAGAAGACGGCATATTTAACCCAGTCAGGAGTTTGGATTTGCATAGGAGCGATGACAGACTGCATCGCTTAGGGTAGCGAGTTGTCGGGGTAAATCGCTCGGTTATTAGGATGGTTAAAGAATAGGCGGGCAAAACCTGCACTCAAACCCATGGTGTAAACTATGGGCGCAAAGCTATATCATGGTTTCCATTGGCCTTCGCTTAAGATCGGGCGGGGTTAGTGCAAGAACGTTCGTTGTATATTTTGGGAGAGTTGGCCCACGAACGTACAGGTTAAGGAAAACCCTTATGCAAGTTTCCATTGAACAGCTCAATCCCATGGCACAGGATGACTTTATAGCATTGCTGGGCCATATTTTCGAAGGGACTCCCGGCATCGCCGAACAGGTTTGGGTCGATCGCCCCTTTGCCAATGTCCTAGATCTCCATGGGAAAATGGTAGCTATTGTTGAGCAAATGCCGTTATCCCAACAGATTGAGCTGATCAAGGCCCACCCAGAACTAGGTAGTCGGAGCCAGATGGCAGATGCGTCTGTTCAGGAGCAAGCAAGCGTGGGCTTTAATCACATCAGTCCGTCCCTGTATGAACGCCTGAAACAGTTAAATTTGACCTATCGACAGAAATTTGGGGTGCCCTTTGTCATGGCGATCAAAGGTCAAACCCGTGAAAAAGTCCTGGCGGAATTTGAACATCGTCTCCATCATTCCAAAGAGCAGGAGATTCAAACGGCCCTACGGGAGATTGCTAAAATTGCTCGATTTCGATTATCTGACTTGGTGATGGAAATGCCCTAGGGAAAAGGATTTCCCTAGGGCACTGCCAATGATTAAAGAAGTTGATTATTAAACAACTCTGGCACGAACACCACCCCTAATCCCAATGTATCTCCCGCCTTATTCGCCGGATTTGAACCCGATTGAGCATCAATGGTTTGTGCTGAACAACCGGATGCGAAAACACATTCAATCTGGCAAACCGTTTCGCCAAGTCGTTGACCAAGCCTTCATCATATGACCAAATCTATCTGCGGATTGCTACAGCATGCCGCATAATTCGTTTTTTGAAGATGTCTAATGGTCTAAAACCAAGACGAATTAAAAATCGTCGCCCAGTCTGACCGCTAAAAGCGATCGGGCTGGGCGACGGAGCCACCGGTTGAATGTAACGACTGAAGGCTTTGCTAACCCACCTAGCGGGCCCAGTAAATCACCTTTTTTTCTAGGTAGATAAAAAAGACGTAGAGCATAACACCCATAATGGCCAGTACGATGAGTGCAGCGAAGGCCAAGGGGATATTAAAGTCTGATGTAGCTTGCACAATCAGATACCCTAGCCCAGCATTGGACGCCACCGACTCCGAAATAACGGTACCAATAAAGGCAAAGGAGGCCGCAACCTTGAGGGATGCAAAAATGTAGGGTAAGGTGTGTGGCCAACCCACCTTTTGGAACGTTTCAACCTGAGAAGCTCCCAGTGATTGCAGCACATCCTTCATTTCCGGTTCAACGGTCTCTAACCCTAGGGCAACGTTAACGGCGATCGGGAAAAATGCCAATAAAAATGCCGTTAGTGTTGCCGGAATTGCATTAGCTCCGAACCAAATAGCAAAGAGCGGTACAATAGCTGCCTTAGGAATAGTGTTGAAAGCCACCAGTAGAGGATACAGCGTCAGGTAGGCAAATTTGGAGTAGCCAATGAAAAACCCTAGAATAACTCCGACGATAACAGCGAGAAAAAAGCCCAGCAAAGTGGTCCATAGAGTACGGATAGAATTGGCAAGCAGCTGAGGCGCAAATTCTATCCCAGCCTTGAGAATATTAGTGGGTGATGGCAGATTGAATTCAGGAATTTTGAAAATAATGACAGCCACTTCCCACAGCACAAAAAGCAGAATGGTGGCAATTAGGGGGAGGATGAATCCGGCAGATTTAGACTTGAGAAATCTCTCGAAATTAGAAGATGCCATTGTACAACTATGGGTAAAAGACTACTAATTGTGATGAATGTGGCGACGAATAGTGGCAAAATAGTGGTTGAACTCATCAGATAGTCTCATCTCAAGTGTTCTAGGACGCGGCAGATTAATCTGCTCCTCATGAATAATCGAACTTGGACGTGGCCCCATAACAAATATGCGATCGGACAAGAAAACAGCCTCGCGCAAGTCATGGGTAATCAAAATGCTGACGCATTTGACCCGCATCCAGAGAGCCTGCAACATGGTCCACATCTCTTCACGGGTAAAGGCATCTAGCGCCCCAAAAGGTTCATCTAGGAGCAAAATTTCCGGTTGGTGAATGAGCGAACGACACAGAGAAACCCGCTGTCTCATGCCACCGGACAACTGCCAAGGATACTGCTTTTGAAAGTCCTGAAGTCTGACCGTAGCCAGCAAATCCTGAGCCATATGAATAAACTCAGACTTTTTCTGCCGAAATTGACCCTTATAGGGCTGGACAATCTCCAAGGGCAGCATCACATTGTCTATGGTGTTCCGCCAAGGCAGCATCACCGGATTTTGAAATGCGATACCCACATTATTGAGGGGCTTAGTAATAGGCTTTCCCCGATAGCGAATCTCCCCCAAGGGGGCTGGGCTTAGGCCGGAAACCATCCTTAAAATGGAGGTCTTGCCGCATCCGCTTGGCCCCACAAAGGAGACAAACTCCCCAGGCTTAATAGCCAGACTCACTTCGTCAATGATTCGGCGCATACTCCCTTCAAAGGGATACTCTAGGCCGACCTTGTCAAATTCCAGTAGTGGTGATGTGTCTAGGGCCTGCGATGTAGAAGTAGTGGAGCCAGCTGTAGGTTGTACCATGGATTTTAAAGGTTACATTCAGACCATAATTGACAGGACTTTTTGGCTGGTTAGGTATAACCGGAGATGCCCTTGGGCTTTTCAAACAACCTCTAAGCCGTACCAGCCAAAAGCAGTGGAACGTCTTATATCAGAGGTTTACGATCGCTGGCTGTAGGTAAAGTCAATTCTTCTGTCGAGGGTAAAAACTCATCTGAATAAATATCGCCTAGGGTGGGAGTAGAGGTGAGGCCAAATCCCTGAACCGCCTGCTCAATGGTTTTTGTCATGCGCTCTTCATTGAGACCACCTAAACCGTCCTGTTCAACCTCCGGCGTGACGAAGATCTCTTTTAAGGCGATCTCTAGACGAACCTTCTCAGCCTCTCGGTCCATTAACTTACTATCGTCAGAGGCAATGACGGCATCCAGTGCAGCGGTAGGGTCTTTCAACATATCTTGAAAGCCTCGAAAATAAGCTCTCACAAAGGCTTTTACAACGTCAGGATTCTCCTCGACAAAGGCTGACTTAGCTAAAATAGCGTTGCCATAAAAATTTAAGCCATTGTCCGAATAGTAAAATACATTGATATCGTCCATGGTCTTGCCAGCCTTAAGTAAGCTAGGCAAGGCTGAAGTAGAAAAACCAGTAATCGCGTCGACTTGACCTTGTAACAGAAAGGCTTCCCGTAATTTAGGCTCCATAGTTGTCCATTCTACGGAATTGGGATCTATGCCTACTTGCTCTGCAAATAAAGGAAAAAGATTACGAGGCCCATCTCCCGTAGGGGCTCCCATTTTTTTCCCTGCGAGGTCTTCAGGCTTGCTAATACCACTTTCCTTCAGGCTGATTACAGAAAAGGGAGCTCTATTTTGAGTAATGGCAATGGCCATAATCTGATCGTTTGGATTTTTTTCGTTAAAATCCATGGTGTTGTACATGTCGCTAAACGCAAAATCAAATTTGCCTGTACCCAGCTTGCCAATTGTATCGGAGTTGCCAAATCCTCGTTCGTAGGTAATATTTAAGCCCTCTTCAGCGAAGTATCCTTTATCGATCGCAATAATTAAGGGTGCATCTAGACTTTGCTTAAGAAAAGAGAGCTGCACACGAACATCCTTCAGTTCTTGCTGATCGGCAGGAGCTGCTGTAGTAGTAGTTGTCGGTTCCGTAGAAGCATCTGGCGCAGTGGCAGTGGGAGCTGAGCCACAACTGGCTAACATCGCCATTGATGCCAAGACTAAAGCCAGTTGAGATGCCCGTTTAAACTTTAATTGTTTCATCATTATTCTCCAAATTTTTATCAAAGTCCTTGTGGTCATCGTTGTGAAGAGACGGTTGTGAAGAGACGATGCCCCCATACACAACTAGCTAGTGCTACAAAACAGGAGGAGATGGATTGATATGGAAACCTCCACAGTCAAATAACTGTATTCTGTATACAAACAAGAATTTAATGTAAATCTAGTTGTATCCCCCTGTTGTGCTTCTGAATACAAAATCAGGTATTAACGCCCGCTGCAGTGAGTACAGAGTTAAACCCACACATCACTCCACAACATCGCTGATCGCAACAGCTTAATGGCTACACTATCTAGGTATGTGTCTTAGTATTTAAGGTTATGTATCGAACAAAGTAATGTTTCACTGTATACAGTAACCCTCTATTCTTGCTGATAGCGTAAGCAGGCATAACATTCCACGGTGTGAGGATTAGCTGGATGTCCATAAGGCCCAAAGATGGGAAGGTGTTTACCTGCCCTATATTTCTCTGTAAAGTATTATTGACTGCAGGTGTTGGAGTTGTTCTAGGCGGAAGTCTTTTTGCTGGTGCCCAGGCTGAGACCGAGCTTTTAAATGTTGATAATTTAAGTGCTGATAATACTGAGGCGGTTTACGACTCTGAGGCTGAGCTGCTAGGGCTAAGTAATGCAGCAGCAGGAGCTGGGTCGCTGGAAAATGTGCCCGCGATCTCCAGTATCAGTAATCTTGACCAAGAAGAGACTAGTCCAGCCTACGTCCCATTTCTGGATGTTGAAACTGACTTACTCCACCTTCAAAGCACCACGACCCATGACAGAACAGATTTGGTAGCGCCGGTTGAACTGTCCCAGGTTACTGGTGTTAGTGAACTCGACGATGTTCTACCAACGGACTGGGCCTACACCGCATTAACTCGTCTAGTAGAAGAATATGGATGCCTCGAAGGCTATCCAGATAGCACGTTTCGTGGCAATCGAGCCATGACTCGCTATGAGTTTGCAGCAGGTTTAAATGCCTGTCTGGATGTGATTATTGCGTTGACGGGATCCCCTGAAGACTCGGATCTAGGGACCATTCAACGTTTACAAGAAGACTTTGCGGCAGAATTAGCCTCGATTCGTAGTCAGCTTGACGCGTTAGAAGCAGATGTAGCCACACTGGAAGACACTCAGTTTTCTACCACAACAAAGCTGAGTGGCCGATTATTTACCCATCTAACCGGGGTGACGGCCAGCGGTGACATCCAGGCAGAGGGCATCAGCGTCTTTGCCCCGGCCCGCGATGCCACCGGTGCTCCCGTTGTTCGCACCATTACCGATGATCCTGAAGTTACCTTTAGCTATTTGACCTGGCTCAACCTGCTGACATCCTTTACAGGAAAAGACAGACTTATCTTACAGCTGGCTGTGGGTGACGGTGTTGCACCGGCGAATACCTTTGCCTCGGCGGGTCTATTTAATACCTTTGGTACCCCGTTTACGGCCCAGCAAGGGGGCCAATTAGAAGATGATGTGATTCTGCGGGAAGCGTTTTATTCGTTTCCCCTGGGAGACAAGGTTTTGGTAACAGTAGGGCCGAAGATCAACTGGTACCGACACTTTGACGACAACAAATACACCTTTCTAGTCACTGGGGCCAACAGTTTTAACTCTAGTGGTGGTACTCAGGTGAATGCCGTAGACCGAGGGGCTGGTGTAGTTGTTGAATGGGATGTGTTTGACGCATTGGAGCTATCCGTAGGCTACCTGGCTGAAGCTACAGAGTTTATCCGAAACAGTGCATCCAGTGATGCCACCCGAGGATTGTTTAATGGGGCCAATACCCTGACCGCCCAGGCGGAAGTGTATCCCACGGATAACTTAACGCTGAGATTTTTGTATACCCTTAGTGAGTTAGAAGCTAATGCTAATGGCTTTGTCGGTGGGGCCGTTAGTGAACCCCTCTACGGCTTTGCGGATGATGGGTTTGGTGGACCGCTGGATGGTGCCACGGCTGACACGTTTATGTTCAATTTTGATTGGCAGCCGTTAAATTGGCTTGGTTTTTTTGGACGCTACAGCTATGGCAGTACGGATTTGTCTGTGATTACTCCAGGACGGCCTGATGGCGAAGTTAATGCCCAATCTCTCCAGCTAGGATTAGCATTTCATGACCTATTGAAGTCCGGATCGTTGGCAACAATTTCATATCTCAGACCCTTTGATGTGACCGATGGGCGGAATTTCTTGATCTCAGGTGGGGGTGATGGTGCTGTCCAGGAGGAGATTGAGGTTTCTTATCGCTACCCGGTCACTCCGAATTTCGCCGTTGTTCCTTCTGTTTACTGGATTGGCAATGCGAATAACTTTGGTGATAATCCAGACATCTATGTTTTCAATTTGCAAACCCAGTTTTCCTTTTAAGGGTGTTTAGTGGGTCTGCATAAAATATCATGTTGAGGGTAGGGTTGGGCTGTAGTGCAACCCTACCTTCGATCTGGGTTAGTTCCAGGGAATTTATCTGGTCATTGTGGATTTAATTGGTTTATGGAAAACCTCAAGGTCATTATTGTCGGTGCTGGGATGGGCGGTCTCACTACGGCCTTGGCCATGAGACAAGCGGGCTACGAAGTGGAGATCTATGACCGGGTGGGGACCTTGCGACCCGCGGGGGCAGGTATTTCACTTTGGTCAAATGGGGTGAAGGTGCTGAATCGGCTGGGTCTGGGGGCTGCGATCGCAACCATCGGCGGGCCCATGGAACAGATGGCCTACTACGATGGCAAAACCGGCGAGCGGCTCACTGGCTTTAGTCTGTCACCCTTGGTGAAGCAGGTGGGCCAAGCGCCCTACCCGGTGGCGCGCACCGATTTACAACGGATACTCCTGGACGCCTTGGGGATGGAGAACGTACAGTTCAGCAAGCGCTGTGTCGCCATCGAACAGACGGCTGATGGAGCAACGGCGATTTTTGAAGATGGCCATCGCGCCACCGGCGATGTGGTGATCGGGGCCGATGGCACCCACTCGATCATTCGCACCCATGTGTTGGGTCAGCCCACAGAACGGCGCTATGTGGGCTACGTTAACTGGAACGGGCTAGTCCCCGTCAGTGATGAGTTGGCACCTCCCAACAGCTGGGATATCTACGTCGCCGATGGTCAACGGGCGTCGGTGATGCCCGTGGGCGACAATCGGTTTTACTTTTTTCTGGATGTGCCCCTGCCCAAAGGTACCGAGAATAACCCCGACCACTACCGACAGGAACTCTCGGCCCATTTCAACGGGTGGGCGACTCCCGTGCAAACCTTGATCCAACAGCTGGACCCCACCCAAACAAATCGGGTCGAAATTCACGACATTGAACCGCTGAAAACCCTGGTGAAAGGACGAGTGGCTCTGATTGGCGATGCCGCCCACAGCACCGCTCCCGACCTCGGCCAGGGGGGGTGCCAAGCCATGGAGGATGCCTGGACTTTGGCCAATTGTTTATGTACCACCAATATCAGCGTGGCAGATGCCCTAGAACGCTATCAAGCAAGCCGTCTAGAGCGGGTGTCGGAGATTATTCTTAAGGCCCGCAAACGGTCCAATATGACCCATGGGAAAGTTCCGGCTAAAACCCAGCAGTGGTATGCCGACTTGGCTTCAGAGGATGGCACCAACATTATGAACGCCATCGCCGAGACGATTTTGCTCGGTCCGTTGCACTGATAGGGTTCGTTGTGTAGTTAGGGTATCCCTAGTTGCACTAAGTTTGGGGTACGGCGGAGTCAATTATCGGTGTTCTAGCTCGATTTGTGCAAAAATTTAGCCCATAAAACCCAAATCACGAAGTTGTTTCTTAATGGTTCTTTAGGTTATTTCTTGACAGTTCCTAACTATTTAATATTTCTGCCTCGCTGATGCCATGACAGCCATGACAACAACATTAAACATGGGTAAACTCACCACCCATATTTTAGATACGGCCGGGGGCTGTCCTGCGGCTGGGGTAACGGTGAAACTTTATGGCATTGATGGCGATGGTGCCAATGGCGATAGTCGCCGTTGCCTTTCTCATCAGGTGACCAATATCGATGGCCGCACAGACCAGCCCCTGTTAGCCGCCGAGGACATGGCCATTGGTACCTATGAGCTGCAATTTTGGATCGGGGATTACTTTGCCTCTAGCCCTAACCCGCTACCAAATCCAGCTTTTTTAGACCTGATTCCGATTCGGTTTGCGATCGCTGACCCAACAGCCCATTACCATGTACCGCTGCTAGTGTCCCCATGGTCCTATAGTACATATCGCGGCAGTTAATCGTGGTTACTATTTAAAGTCTCATATAGGGTCATTGAGAGTATACATAAGGACAGCATGGGCACTTTACTGGTCAAGCATATTCATACGTTAGTCACCATGGATGACCAGCGCCGGGAAATCCGGGATGGAGCATTGTGGATTCAAGACAATGTTATTCAGCAGGTGGGCACTACGGAGGCACTGCCAACAACGGCGGATGAAGTGGTGGATTTGCAAGGTCGGTATATTGTTCTGCCGGGTCTGATTAATACCCATCACCATTTTTACCAAACCCTGACCCGAGCGATTCCCGCTGCCCAAAATTGCGATCTCTTCACTTGGCTGCAAACCCTTTATCCCATCTGGGCAAACCTCACCAGTGAGGCGATCTATGCCAGTGCCCAAATGGCCGCCGCCGAGTTAATGCTCTCCGGCTGCACCACCGCCAGCGATCACCTCTACATTTTTCCCAACGATTGCACCCTGGACGATGAAATTCGAGCCATCCAAGCCATTGGCCTGCGGTTTCACGCTAGCCGAGGCAGCATGAGTGTGGGGGAAAGCCAGGGGGGACTGCCCCCCGACCGCCTAGTGGAAACGGAAGCCGAGATCCTCAAAGACTCCCAACGGCTGATTGAGGAGTACCACGACAACGACCGCCATTCCATGCTGCGGCTAGTGCTAGCCCCCTGTTCTCCCTTTTCGGTCTCACCGGATCTGATGCGGGAGTCGGCGGCCTTGGCCCGGAGCTATCCCGGTGTGCGCCTCCACACCCATCTGGCCGAAAATCAAAGCGATGTGGCCTACAGTCTCGAGAAATTTGGCCTGCAGCCAGGGGACTATGCCGAATCCCTCGGTTGGCTTGGGGCCGATGTGTGGCACGCCCACTGTGTGCAACTGAACGATGCTGCCATCGAAAAATTTGCCCATACCCACACTGGGGTGGCCCACTGTCCCTGTAGCAACATGCGGCTGGCCAGTGGCATTGCCCCCATCCGTAAATTGTTGTCAGCGGGTGTGCCCGTGGGGATTGGGGTGGATGGCGCGGCGTCTAATGATGCCTCCAATTTGTTGCAGGAAGCCCGAACCGCCTTTCTCTTAGCCCGGGTGCGCGATCAGTCGGCGGCGGCACTGACGGCTCGGGAAACCTTAGAAATGGCCACCCGGGGTGGGGCCCAGGTGCTAGGGCGGGACGACATTGGCCATCTGGCCCCCGGCATGTCAGCGGACTTTATCGCCTTTAACCTGGATACTCCCGCCTTTGTGGGTAGTCACCACGATGTAGTAGCTGCCCTGATTTTCTGTCAGCCCCCCGCCGTAGACTACAGTTTCATCAATGGCAAAAAAGTGATTGATCAGGGGCGATTAGTCACGGTGTCCATGGCACCGCTGATCGAAACCTGTAATCGCCTGGCGATGGGCTTGGTGAATTAATGGGTGAATTAAAGGAAAAACCCCATAGCTAGGCACGCTACCACCGCTGATGGCGACCCTCACCCCGGGGCCGCTCCCCGATCGGTCGCCATGTTACGTAAATCAGGTTCTACAATCTATAGATGCTGTAACCCCTTGCGATTGCTTTCATGGCTCTTTCGTCCGTTGTCCGTGCCCTCAGTAAGACCGCTCTAACTCAAGAACTGCTCACCAAGCTGGATCAGCAGCAGCGGCTGGTGCTAAGTGGGGTGCCGCGTTTACCCAAGGGCCTAGTGGCATCGGCCTTGGCCCAAGCCCAGGATCGACCCATGCTAGTGGTGACGGCAACATTGGAAGAGGCGGGGCGTTGGACGGCCCAGTTAGAAGCCATGGGTTGGCCCAGGGTGTCGCTATATCCCACTTCGGAAGCATCCCCCTATGATCCTTTTGACCAGGAGTCGGAGATGACCTGGGGCCAGCTGCAGGTGCTGGCGGATTTGCTGAAGGATGCTGATAAGCCTAGTGTAATTGTGGCGACGGAGCGGGCGTTGCAGCCCCACCTGCCGCCCGTGGGGGCGTTTAAGCCCTACTGTCTACAGCTGGAACAGGGCATGGAGCTAAACCTGAAGCAGCTGTCCCGCACCCTGGCTACGTTGGGCTATGAAAAGGTACCCACGGTGGAAACGGAGGGCCAGTGGAGCCAGCGGGGAGACATCATTGATGTGTTTCCGGTGTCGGCGGAACTGCCGGTGCGGTTGGAACTGTTTGGGGATGAGCTGGAGCGGCTGCGGGAGTTTGATCCGGCGAATCAGCGGTCGTTGGATAAGATTTCGACATTGTTGCTGACGACGACGGATTTTAGTCCCTTGATTGCGGCCACCTTGGCGGAGCAAGGGGTGCTGATGGACCTGATGCTGCCGGAGGCTCAGGAGAATTATGAAAATGGTCAGCGGGTGGAGGGGCTACGGCGGTTTTTGGGGATTGCTTTTGACCAGCCTGCGTCCCTATTGGACTATTTGTCGGAAGATGTGCTGATTGCCATTGATGAGCTGGATCAGTGCCGGGCCCATAGCAGCCGCTGGTATGACCAGGTGGAAACCTACTGGCATGAGGTGAATGAAACCCTGGGGGCCAGTGCAGAAATTCGATTGCCGGGCAACGGGGTGCCGAAGCTCCATCGCACCTTGGATCAGGCCCTGGAGGATCTATCGCTGTTTTCCCAGGTGCTGCTGTCGGAAATTGCCGTGGATGGAGAAGGGTTGAACCTATCCAGCCGTCCGGTCCCGGCGGTGCCCCATCAGTTTGGTCGGTTGGCGGAGACGGTGCGGGGGGAGTGCGATCGCAAACACAAAATCTGGCTCGTCTCCGCCCAGCCCAGCCGCTCCGTCGCCCTCCTGCAAGAACACGACTGTTCAGCCCAGTTTATCCCCAACCCCAAAGACTACCCCGCCATCGAAAAGCTCCACACCCAGTATGTGTCCGTCGGGCTCAAATATTCCGGCCTAGCCGAGCTGGAAGGATTTATCCTGCCCACCTTTCGCATTGGCATCGTCACCGACCGAGAGTTTTTTGGCCAACATACCCTGGCCACCCCCAGCTATGTGCGCAAACGCCGCCGGGCCGCATCCCAAAAAGTCGATCCCAACAAACTACAACCCAACGACTTTGTCGTCCACCGCAACCACGGCATCGGCCAGTTTCTCAAATTAGAAAGTCTCACCATTGATATGGAGACCCGAGAGTACCTGGTGATTAAATATGCCGATGGTCTCCTGCGGGTAGCGGCGGACCAAATGGCCTCCCTGTCGAGATTTCGCGCATCGGCGGAGAAAAATCCCCAGCTGAATAGAATGAGCGGAAAGGCCTGGGAAACGACGAAGGCCCGCGCCAAAAAAGCGATCCAAAAAGTTGCCGTAGATCTGCTCAGACTCTACGCCCAGCGCTCCCAGCTAGAAGGCTTTTCCTATCCTGAAGACATGCCCTGGCAACAGGAACTAGAAGACTCCTTCCCCTACCAACCCACCCCCGACCAGCTTAAGGCCACCCAAGATGTGAAACGGGATATGGAAAGCCTGCGCCCCATGGACCGTCTGGTGTGTGGCGACGTGGGCTTTGGCAAAACCGAAGTGGCCATCCGCTGCATTTTCAAAGCGGTGGTTGCCGGGAAACAGGTGGCCATGCTAGCCCCTACCACCATTCTCACCCAGCAACACTACCACACCATCAAAGAGAGATTTGCCCCCTACCCCATCCAGGTAGGATTGTTAAACCGATTCCGCACCGCCAGTGAACGCAAAGACATTCTTCAGCGGTTGGCCACCGGGGAACTGGACGTCGTGGTGGGCACCCACCAGCTGTTAGGAAAAGCGGTCAAATTCAAGGATCTGGGTCTGCTAGTGGTGGACGAAGAACAGCGGTTTGGGGTGAACCAAAAAGAGAAAATCAAAGCCATGAAAACCGAGGTGGACGTGCTCACCCTCAGCGCCACCCCCATCCCCCGCACCCTGTACATGTCCCTTTCCGGCGTCAGGGAAATGAGCCTAATTACTACCCCGCCGCCATCCCGCCGCCCGATTATGACCCACCTGGCCCCCTTTGATCCTGAAAAGGTGCGGGCCGCCATCCGTCAGGAGCTAGACCGGGGGGGACAGGTTTTCTATGTTGTCCCTCGAGTGGACGGCATAGAAGAGATCGCCGCCCGGATTCGAGAGATGATTCCGTCCATCCGCCTAGCGGTGGCCCACGGCCAGATGCAGGAAGGCGAGCTAGAGGCAACCATGCTGGCCTTTAGCAGTGGCGAGGCGGACCTGATGGTGTGTACCACCATTATCGAATCGGGGTTAGACATTCCTCGAGTCAATACCATTTTGATCGAGGACTCCCAAAAATTTGGCCTGTCCCAGCTGTATCAGCTCCGGGGTCGAGTGGGTCGGGCCGGCATTCAGGCCCATGCCTGGTTGTTTTTCCCCCGCCAGGACAAACTGTCGGACAAGGCCCGCAAGCGGCTGCGGGCGATTCAGGAATTTACCCAGCTGGGTTCCGGCTATCAGCTGGCCATGCGGGATATGGAGATTCGCGGCATTGGCAACCTGTTGGGGGTACAGCAGTCGGGCCAAATGGAGGTGATTGGCTTTGACCTGTATATGGATATGCTGCAGGAATCCATCGCAGAGATTCGGGGTCAGGAGATTCCCCAGGTGGATGAGACCCAGGTCGATCTGAAGCTGACGGCCTTCATTCCCAACAACTACATTGATGACACCGATCAGAAAATGGGCGTTTACCGTGCCCTGGTGGCCGCCGACACGAAGCGGGAACTGATGCAAATTGTGACCGATTTAAACGACCGATTTGGGCCAATTCCCCCGGCGGTGGAGCAGCTGGTGAAGATGCTGGAGCTAAAACAGATTGCCAAGCCCTTGGGCTTTGCCAAGATCAAGCCGGAGGGCCAGCAGCATGTGGTACTGGAAACACCCATGGAGGCTCCAGCTTGGAAGCTGCTGCATGAGAAGGTGCCCGGACATTTGAAGTCGCGGTTTGTGTATGCGTCGGGGAAGGTGACGGTGCGGGGCCTAGGGGTGATGAAACCAGACAAGCAGTTGGAGAATTTGATTGAGTGGTTGGGCTATATGCGCGGGGCATTAACGGAACCCGCTTTGGCGGGGGGTCGGGTCTCTTAGCCGCTTTACAAAGCTGCCGCATAGAAATGTTTAAGCTCCTGTGAGACTCCTGGATCACGACCTTTTCTTGGTCTAGCCTTAACCTAGGATGCATATGATGGTGCTGACTAACTCAGGGTGATCTCGGATGTATTCAGGGCGCTTTTTTATATTCTATAAAGGCTTCTGTAAAGGCTCATTCTCCTCCCCTTGTTCCCCCTACTGTGACTGATTTTTCGGTTGTTATTTGTACCTATAACGGTGAGCATCGTTTACCGATATTACTAGACAGGTTAAGGGGACAGCGCCTCCCCCAGACTCTAACTTGGGAAATCCTGATCGTTGACAACAACAGCCGCGACCAGACGGCCCAATGTATTCACACCCATCAGCAACAGTGGCCGACCCACAGTTCCCTCCGATATATCTTTGAACCCCGTCAAGGATTGGCCTATGCTCGACGCTGCGCCATGCAGGTTGCCAACAGCGAGCTAGTGGGCTTTCTCGATGACGATACCCTGCCCGCCGAGGATTGGGTGGCCCAAGCCTATGAATTTGGTCAAGGCCAGCCCCAGGTGGGGGCCTACGGCAGTGCCATTAACGGTCAGTATGAAAGCCAGCCACCCCAAGGATTTGAACGTATTGCCAGCTGTTTAGCCATTATTCAGCGGGGCGATACGGCGTTTCCATATGAGCGGCAGGGAGTACTCCCCGCCGGGGCAGGCATGGTCATCCGCCGTCGGGCCTGGCAGCAATGTGTGCCAGTAGAACCCGCCCTCAAGGGGGTGTGTGGCACCAGCCTCCAGGCCAAAGGAGAAGATGTGGAAACCCTCAGCTACATTCGCCAGGGAGGCTGGCCCATTTGGCACAATCCCCAGATGCAGCTCACCCATGTGATTCCTGAAACCCGGCTGCGACCCGCCTATTTGCTCCACCTATTTCAGAGCATTGGGGTGAGCCGCTATGCCCTCCGCTGTGTTCGTTACCACCCCTGGCGGCGTCCCTGGATGCTGCTCATGCACGGCGTGAATGATCTGCGTAAACTCCTGGTCCACATTATTAAAACAAAACAGCTTTACCCGACGGATATTGTCACCGCCTGTGAACGGACGTTATTGGTACACAGTTTTCTCAGCCCCATCCATGGATTATGGGTGCGATTGTTCTTGCCCCCCATGGACATGACGGTCTTTAGAGAACAGCCTTAACGGATTAGCAGGGGTAGCTGGATCGTCACCGTGGTACCGGATACAGCATCCGAGGCAATTGTAAACTGCCCCTTGTGGGCGAGCACAATCCGTTTCACAATGGCCAGGCCCAGACCGTTGCCATGGGACTTGGTGGTAAAAAAGGGCGTGGTAATTTTCTCCAAGATTGAGGGCGGAATGGGATTCCCGCCATTGTTAATCCGTACCGTCACATGCTCGGCCTTGGAGGAGTGGCTAATGTCCCAGGTGATTTTCTCGCCAGCCCGGACCGCCTCACAAGCATTGGTAATCAGGTTGATAAACACCTGTTTGAGTTTGTCAGAATCCGCAGCTACGATGGTTGAAATGGGGTTGGCATTGAACCTGATCACCCGATCGGTCACGGCAGGATGGGACTGGAGGGAGGCGAGCAGGTCCGTACTCCACTGGTTGAGTTCGATCGGTTTCCGGTCGAGGGTTTGCGGCTTGGAGAGGAGCAGGATTTCGTTGAGCAAACGCTTGAGTCGCTCAGCTTCTTCTAAGGCAATGTCCAGTCGAGATTGGAAACGGCTATCCAGCTTTAGCTTTTGAAAGCTCGTTAGCCCCATCAGGATCGTGGTCAGCGGATTGCGAATCTCGTGGACAATCATGGATGCGAGCTCACCCACCTCGGCCAGGTGAGCGAGGGCTTTTGTAGCGTTCGCTTCGGCTTGCTGCCGTTCGGCCTCTAGGCATTTCCTAGTGCTAATGTCCCGCACCATGGTAATCATGCATTGCTGCCCTTCAAACTCCAGGGGAGCGGCCGAAATCTCGGCAGACAGCTGATGTTTATGTTTGGTTAAACAGGTCAACTCATCGGTCCAGCCCTGGCCTTGGCGAAAAACAGATTGGGTAAATGCCATCAGTTTTGGCATTTCGTCAGGGTGGATCTGGGAAATTTTGATGGAGTTGAGCAATTCCTGCCGCGAATAGTTTAGCAACTGAGTGGCGCGGAGATTGGCTTCCAGAATCCGATCCTGGGCCGGGTCGATCACAAAGATGGCATCGTTAGACCCTTCAAAAATTTTGCGAAAGCGCTGTTCTAGGGAAGAATGGGCCATTCTTTCCAGCTGTAACTGGGCCGACACCTGCTGCAGCTCTGCCCGATAGTGATCTAATTTTCGGGTTAACTGCTGATTGATGGACAGCAAATTACCCTGTAAGAGCGACAGCGGATCACTGGTTGTATCCGTTGCTGAAGGTGGCTTCAGGGTAGAGGAGCAGCGCTGTAATTCAATTTCAATGGCCATGGCCGCCTGGGTGGCCATCAGGGTCAAAACCTGCTGCTGTTCGAGCTGAAAGGGCTCAATGGCTGGTCTGAGGGCCAGGAGAATGCCACTACAGTTACCATGGGGACTGCTCAATGGCACCCCACAATAGGCCACGACAAGACTGGCCTGGAGGGGGTGGGTGCCGATCGCCGGAATTTTTTGGTTTACAATATTGTGGGCTAGGCTGCTCCAACATTCAGTATCTTGAGGGGATTCTGAATGGAGGTCTGGGCTGACGGTAAAGCGATAGCCGTCCACCGCATCTTGGCCCAGCATCACCTGACTGGCTCCCAAACCATGGCGGAGACCAGAGACCAGTTCTGCTAAATAGGCTTGTAGGTGGCCAACTCTGTAGTCCAGTGAGGTCATGGCCGATAGCCACCGAGACTGAATCTGATGGCTGGGAATACAGGCAACCTGAATCTGAGACTCATTCATTGAAATCATGACATTTCTCAGAACTAACTTTTTTGATTAGGTTCACCTGAATCTTAGATGAGTATTTTCTGAGAATCCATGATTCAAATCAAGTTTAGGCGGAAACTTTGCATCGCGCCGTATGCCAAAGGTCTAGCCAGCGGCTGAAAGCCTGCAACCGACTGCGTTGCCCATCGCTATCGCTTTCCAGCTTTCAGCCATATCATCATTTTTTTTATTGTTTCAAAAATGAAACTTTACGCTGGTGGCGCTGAATGATGCCGTCGTCTTGTAATTTTCTTAGGGCGCGTGAAACGACTTCCGGTGTCAGGCAAATTTGTTCGGCTATCTCTTTCACAGAGCAGTTGAGCACAAAGGTGCTTTTGCCAGATGGTTTGAGGGCATTTAAATAGGCTAGGACACGGGCGTAGGCTGAGCGGATACAGCGCAGCGTCATGATGGTTTTGGCGGTGTAGAGTTGTTCGGCTAGCTGACCTACGAAGATGAGGGAAATTTCTGGGTCGTGCCGGAGCAAGGTGAGGAAGGTGTGTTGGGGAATCGCGATGATTTTGGAGGGTTGGGTTGCGATCGCAGAATTCTGATATACCGCATTAAACAAAGCATCTTCGCCAAACCACATGCCATTTTCCACCCCATATTGGTGACTGATGTGACCGGTTTCAAGGTAGCGCACCAGCTGAATCTTGCCCGTTTGTACCCCAAAGATATGCTGGGCAGCTTCATCCGCATGAAAGATAATCTCTCCTGGCTGAAGAGACAATAATATGGGCTTAGTATCGATTAGCTCCTGCTGCAACAAGTGGTTGAGAGCTTGAATGTAATTGTCCAACGATTCCATTGAAAGACATGTAGACTACGATGCCTAATAAATTAAGACCCTAATCTAAGCCCTCCCCCAATGGTCACCTAAGGCCAGCATCAATTAGGCTGAGCATTGACTTAAAATTGCCATACAGTTACTCATACAGGTTTTAATCCCCTATCAGGTTTCATTTTTTCTACTTTCACTTTTTCTACTTTCCACTAAGGCAAAGGGAATCAAACATAGGGGCCAGACAAAATACTGCAAAAATAGGACTGAATTAAAGTACAGAAAGGCCATCATGGTCATGGCAGTGGCTAAAAATATGCCGATTTGTTCTGTTAAGAAGCTGAGGTAAAATAATCCCATCAGGAATAGCATCAACAGTTTAGCCCTGAGGCCAATCAGCCAGGGATAGTCTTGGGAAAACATCACATCAATGGAGGGTGCCCCGCTGATGTGGCTATCTCCTAGGCGCGTAGCGGAAAACAAGACCGACTTAAAGAAGCCCTCTGCATTCCAGATTAAGAAAGGCAGGGATGTGACCAGGGGCACGGAGAAAATAATCAGGGTGCCGATCCCCAGTTCCTTTAGGCCTTTAAAGTCTCCAGTGCGATGCTTCCACAGCCAAATTAGGTATAGCGGTAGGGCAAATATGGCAATTTGTTTAATCCCTAGGGAAAAACTAAACATCAAGAGGGCCAGTCTAGTTTTCTCTTTTAACAGCACCAAGGAGTAAACCAGAAAAAAGATAGCCGCAAATTCTAGGTGGTGTACACGAACAATGTAGATACTCCAGCGACCCAACAAAAGAACAACAGCAGCGGCAGTGCCTAGGATCAATAACCCTCGCCGGTGAAAGTATTGCAACGTCAGCCCCACAATACCCATGTGAAAGACAAAGGATAGGGGTCGCCAAAAATATAGCCAGTGGCGATATTCTAAAAATCCGAGTTTTTGTACCAGGGCCGATAACCAGTAGGCCAGGGGAAAATAGGTGGCGTATTTATCATTCTCCCGCAGATTACCAGCCAAAATTCTGCCATAGGGATTTTCTCCAGCCAGGATACGCTTACCCTCTAGCCAGATATAGTACATATCGTGGCCCTGCAAGTCCTCCGCAGGAGTTTGCCAAAAACTATAGTGGATGAAGAATCCGGCGGATGCCAATAGCAGGAAAATTAACCAAAATCCCCGATTCCATCTATTCAATATCGGCATGGCTTAAATATCGCCCGAGGGAACTGTCTATCTCAAGATCATTAATCTATCTAACCATGGGACTCAAATGATGGCCCTCAAGCAGCTTTAGCCTAATTGCCTAGGGACTAGAGCTAGGCAATTAGGTAGATCGTCTATGGGATTAGCTCAGTTCCAAGGTCCACCTAGCCTAGGCCCGGCGCTCAACAACCAGGGTAAAGCGGGCAAAGAGCATGGCAATGGATGCGATCGCAACCAGCGGTGGAAACAGTGCCAGACCAATAGCCCCACCCGCCAAACCAGCGGTGAGGGGCACTTCAAACAGCACCCGACCTTCAGGATTTTTAATCAAAATCCGACGGACATTACTCTCATTAATTAGCTCTTGCACCTTGCTCACTAGATTGTCACTATTCACCGCAAATTCTTCTGTAGTGGTTTCTGGAGTAGGATCAGAATCAGGCGGCGTTGAGTTGGGAGAATCAGAATAGCTCATAGTTGTATGAAACCTAACGTTTAGCAAACGGTGTTTTTGATCGGCTCGTCAAAAACAGAGCGTTAATGACGAACCTGTCCCTTTGATACCGGGTATATCTAGGAACAGGCCGTAATCCTAAGCTTTCTTTTTAATTTGGTGTCATTGGCGGGGCACTAGTCCAAATATTTTTCAAGGGTGCTTGACAAGGTGCTAACAGGTACGGCACCAACCAACGTATCGGCCACCTTCCCAGCTTTAAAGATCAGCAGGGTGGGAATACTGCGTACACCATAGTCACTGGCACTGGTGGGATGATTATCCACATTCAGCTTCAGCACCTTGACCCGCCCCTCAAACTTAGTGGCCACCTCATCCACCACGGGAGCCACCATGCGACAAGGACCACACCAGGGAGCCCAAAAATCTACTAGCACTGGCACGTCGCTATCGAGGACATCGGTCTGAAAGCTGGCATCAGACACTTCGTTCACTAATACATTTTCAGTCATTTATTTAAGATCTCCTTGAAAACCAACAAACCAGTAATACAGTAGCCCTAGCAAGGCTCCTGCGTTTTAATCCATGGCCCTAATTATAGTTCCATAAAGCCGAACTAGTTAGGGAGGTAAACCCCTCCTAAACCCAATCTGTTCCCCTGGCTCCCATGTCATAATGCAGTTATGCGACCCCTTTCCCATCCAGATACCAATCAAATAACATTGGCAGAATTGCTCTACGCCCTAGGCGATCCGGTCAGGCTAAAAATTGTCAAAACCATCGCCCAAAAGGGTGAGCAAGCCTGTCGTAGCTGTGGCGGCGACGAAATTGCCAAATCCACCCTGTCCCACCATTTCAAAATTCTGCGGGAAGCCGGGATCATCCACACGGAAAAAATGGGTACCCAGCATCTGAATTCCCTGCGGGCCGATGAACTGGAGGCTAAGTTTCCGGGAGTATTGGCGGCGGTGTTGGCGGCAGTGGGGGATGTGGAGATTTGTGAGGAGCAAGAAGACGGAACCGTGGCAGCGGGAGATGTGCAGATTTGTGAGGAGCAAGAAGACAGAGCCAGAGAGGCAGGGGTAAAGGGGCAGGAAGAAGGACATTTCTAGCCAAGAAAATACCCGTTATCCAGGCACCCAAACCCCCTTTCTCCCTCTTTTACCCTTCGATCAAAATTGCCCGAAAGTCATTCACATTGGTCAACGTCGGCCCCGTGACAACTAAAGCCCCAATGGATGCGAAAAAGCTGTAGCTGTCATGGGTTTTGAGATAATGTTGGGCCCGCTCTCCCTGCTGCCATAGTTCTGGGGTGATCAGGACTCCGGCATTGTCTTCGCTGCCGTCGATGCCGTCGGTGTCGCAGGCAATGGCGGCAATGCCTGCTTCGCCGTTGAGGTAATGGGCGAGGGCGAGTAAAAACTCGCTATTGCGCCCCCCCTTGCCCACAAAGTTTTGTTGGACGGTAACCGTTGTTTCACCGCCGGAGAGGATGACGCAGGGGGGAGCAACGGGCTGGTGGTGGCGTTTGGCTTGGCGGGCAATGGCCCCGTGAACTAAGGCCACATCGCGGGCTTCGCCTTCGATGGCGTCGCTGAGGATGAGGGGGGTGTAGCCATGTGCGATCGCAACCTTTGCCGCTGCCTCTAAGGACTGCTGGGGGGTGGCAATCAGATGATTGGTGGTGGTGCCCAGGCGCTCATCCCCAGGAGCAATTACCGGGTTGGGATTACGGTGTAAATAGGCCCGAACGTGTTCAGGAATGATCATGTGATAGCGATCTATGATCTCCAGGGCATCCGCAGCGGTGGCCTGGTCCCCCACCGTCGGTCCAGAGGCAATGGACCTAAGACTATCCCCCGCCACATCCGAAATAATCAGCGACACCACCTGGGCCGGATAGGCCATGGCCGAGAGGCGGCCCCCAGAGGAGCATGACAAAGCCTTACGCACCGTATTCATGGCCACAATGTCGGCCCCAGAGGCCAACAGCTGACGGTTAATGTCCGCCAAATTTGCCAAACTAATGCCCTCCGGCGGCAGGGTAAACAGGGCAGATCCCCCCCCCGAAATCAAACAAATCACCAGGTCAGCAGCAGTTAAAGGCTGCACCCGCTGCAAAATCCGTTGTGCACCCGCCATGCCGTTTTCATCCGGCACCGGATGCCCCGCCTCGATCACCTCAATCGATTTTGTGGGCACGCCATGGCCATAGCGGGTAATCACCAAACCTTCCATGGGCTCTGAATACCCCGCTTTGGTCCAGGCATCTTCCACCGCCTTGGCCATGGCCGCCGCCGACTTGCCGATCCCCACCACCACCACCCGACCCGTGGGCTTGTTTGCAAAATAAGGCTCAAGCACACGGGTCACTTGCGCCTGGGGCATGGCAGCTGCCACAGCGGCATCAAAGAGTTGTTTGAGTAGGTCGGTGGATGGCATCGGGGGCATGGCAGGTAGGGCGGAGGATGAAGACATCATCTAATGAATTCTCAGTAATCAATGTATAGCTTTGCGCCGATAGTGCACACCACAGGAGATCGCTGAAAGCTATAAATAGCAACAAGAGCGGCGCCATCGACTGCAAGCCTTCAGCCGATAGCTACAGATGGCCTCAGAATCGATCCCATCTGAGAGCATCGATTGACCGACCTGGGCAAAATGTTCCGAATTTGTCGTCGGAGTATTTCAAGTCCCAGCCCGACCACAAATTCCATCACAGTTAATAATAAGTGTAGGGATCAATCGACAGGAGAGAACCAAAGCAGTGTTTGACATACTAATCATCGGGGCAGGCCCTGCCGCCCTGATCATGGCCTCGGCCTTAGCTCACCATGGCTTATCCCTGCAAGGTCTGGCCCCCACTGCGCCAGATACTCCCTGGCCCAATACCTATGGCGTTTGGTGTGATGAACTAGCAGACCTGGGATTAAGCCATTTACTGGGCCACCGCTGGCAAAATACGGTGAGCTATTTTGGTCAGGCCGCCGCCACTCCCTCCACCCATCACCGCCGCGACTATGGCTTGTTCGATAAGCACAAACTACAGCAGCACTTTCTCGATCAGCTACAGTCCATGACCTGGCATCGGGGTAAAGCCGCAGCGGTGACCCATGGCGAGGACCATAGCTGGGTCACCACCGCAGCCGGTGAGGAACTCCAGGCCAAGCTGATTATTGATACCACCGGTCATCATGCAGCCTTAGTACAACGCCCTCCAGCCACCCATGCCCCCGTGGCCTACCAGGTGGCCTATGGCATCGTCGGCAAGTTTTCCAAACCACCAGTGGCACCGGGTCAGTGTTCGTTGATGGACTATCGGGCCGAACACCTGACATCGAAGCAGCTTGGGGGACCACCCACATTTCTATATGCCATGGACCTGGGGGAGGATGTGTTTTTTGTGGAAGAAACCTCCCTAGCCCTGGCTCCAGCGATGGCCTACGACACCCTGCAAGAACGGCTACAGCAGCGCCTGAAGGCCGATGGTGTGGAGGTGAGGGAGGTGCATCATACAGAACATTGTCTGTTTCCCATGAATCAGCCACTGCCGGACCTGAACCAGCGGGTGCTGGGGTTTGGCGGTTCAGCCAGTATGGTACACCCAGCGACGGGATATATGGTGGGGGCAATGCTGCGGCGGGCACCGGAGGTAGCGGATGCCATTGCCACGGCCCTGGGTCAAGGAAAAGTAGGGACTGCTGTGGCCGCAGCCGGTTGGCATACCCTATGGACCACAGAGCGTCTGCGCAAGCACCACATCTACCAGTTTGGGCTAGAAACCCTCATGCGCTTCAGCCATAAAGAACTCTGTCAATTTTTTGATAGCTTCTTCCGACTACCCCAGACAAAATGGTCAGGTTTTTTAGCCGACACCCTCACCCCGTTTGAACTAGTTATGGCCATGGTCACCATGTTTAGCCAAACCACTAATCCGGTCCGAGGGGGGCTCATGGGTGGGGTGGGTACCGACGGACAGCTGTTACTCAAATCCCTCATCGGCACCCCCTAACCCATTGCATCTAACCCAGCCTGACTAGACAGTGAGGTAACTATCTGACTAGTCAAGCTGTAACAGAAAATTTACTAAAAATTCAAGCTATTGTTACCTCTACATAGATTTTCCATAAGGTTTCCTAGAAAAGGAACTACAGTCGCCTGCTTTTTAGGGCACTCTAGGGGATATATCAAGCCTTATTGGTAAATATTCAGGGTTAAAGGTTTGAACTTAGTTTGATTTGAACATTAGTTTAAACAGTTACCCAATCATCTCGTGAGCAAAAGACTGCCCAAGCCTTTTCCCTATTTGGCTGCTGACCAAACCGAATGTCGCATCCTCGTAGTAGATGACCACCCCGTCAATCGCACCCTGTTGGTGCGATTACTGGAGCGGAGTGGATTTATCGTCAACCAAACCACTAACGGCTCCGACGCGTTTATCCTCTGGCAAGAATGGCAGCCTCAACTCATATTGATGGATTTGCTCATGCCTGGCATGGGAGGCCGCGAAGCCACCCGGCTGATTCGAGCGACAGAACGCATTGCCCGTCAACCACCCACCACGATTATTGCCATCACCGCCCAAACGATGCCAATTTTTAGCCATCATGCCCATGCCGTGGGCTTCGATGACATTATTACCAAACCGATTCAACCCGACTCCATATTCGAATGCATTGGCCACTATTTAAAATTGCAATACGTTGAAAACTCAGCCCAAGCTTTGAACGCCCAAGCTTTGGACATTAATTTCTCTTAAAGGGTGACAACGTATCTACATAGCCTGTTGCATAAGGGATATAGAGCGAAAAAACCCCGTTGAAAATAGAGCCGTTTATGGGGTTTGAGCGCGATCAATTTGAAAGCCCACGCAGTCCATATCTCCATGGCATATATCCACCGATGCAGATTAACCTGAATCAACAAGTCCTTCCGCTCTACCTCAATATTCGGGGGTGACAAACCCGCTAAAGCCACAGCGATCAATTTTTCGGCCTGCTGCAACTCACCACACTCAATAACCAGGATCGCTGCACTGCGATGCAGGACAGATCGGGTAGATTCAGTGGATAGGCCATCTATAACCATGCCAGCAGCTGCCACTTCCAGCACCAATGCCTGCTTCAGAGTTTTCTTAGCCTGGGGGCCACATTACCACGTAGTTTCCTCAGATCAGCCTGCTCGGCCAAATCCATCGCTTGTTGATGCAGCTCTTGAACTTTACTCATCGTTCTACAGCAAATCGGGTTGGTGTGCGCAAAAATGACACACCAACCCGATTTAAAGTTATTCCCTGCTTGCATTCAGGATAATCGGCTTTCCATAGAAGAGACTACAGAGCAAACCGATCACCCTGAACGAAGGCTAATCAGAGCATTTAGACGAACTGAGCAAAGGAAGTCTCTGCCAGAGGAACCGTCACCCCTTGAATCACCGCAAGGGTTTCGCCACCAGTGCCCAATAGCAAATCACTGCCTAGAACAGACTGAGTGATTGCCCCAAAGCTCAAACCACCCAGCAGACCGATGCTATCGATACCCACTGCAAAGTCAGTGATGGTGTCGGTGCCATCACCCACTGCAAAGGCAAAGATATCAGCACCCTGACCACCGGAGAAGTTATCACCAGTAAGGATGTCGTTGCCGGTGCCACCGACTAGCAGGTCATCGCCATCGTCACCCCAGATCAGGTCATCGCCTTCATCCCCAAACAGCAGGTCGTTGCCGCCCTTACCGCCGATGCGGTCATTGCCAGCACCGCCGAAGATAGCATCATCACCGCCTGTCTTGCCCTGGGGATTACGACTGTTGAGGTCACCACGGAGAATATCGTCACCATCGCCACCGCTGATGGATTGATCACCCTCACCACCAGCTAAGACGTCATCGCCACCAGTACCAACAACATCAGCATCAGGGTCAACACCGCCGTTACCACCGCCGCCATCATCAATCACAGTGTCCTCACGGAAGGCCAGATTCTGAATGCGAGTATCTTCTTCGGAGCCAACATCAGCAGCACCAAAGGCCGTCTCGGCAGTGCCAAAGTTAGCTGCCAGGTACTCAGCTAAAGCATCTTGCTCAGAGCCATCGGGGGCAAATGTGGCCACACCCGTACGAGCGGCAGCAGCATCTTGGGCCAACTCAACCACATCCCGGGCAGGGAAGGGATAGCCATCGCCACCGCCAGCCAGGAAGCTGAGGGTAACCATGCGGAATGTACGACTAGCATCACCTACCAGTTCACTATTCTCGACAATCACGTCAGCATCGTTACCTGCTTCGTCAAGGACCACTAGAGACTGTACGCGGTTGCCGGGCTCAGCACTGGGGTCAAAGCTAAACTCCAGACCACTTACCTGGGGAAAACGACCGGGAGTTTCACCCTCAGCAGTTGCAGCTACACCATGCTCAATGACGGCTAGTAGCTCTTCAGCGGTGATGGTCAACAGAGTGAGACCATTGTTAAACCGCAGACTGTTGGCAATGTCAGTCTCAGAGATACCACCCTCAGGCTTAACGCCGGGAATCTCTTCGTTGGGTAGCAGCTCAGGCTCACCAGTACCACCAGCAGGGACAACCACCCGACCGATGTCATCACGAATACCGCCGCCATTCTTGAGGGAGATGACAACGCTATTATCAGTTTCCTTGGCGATGGCCAGGTTGGCATCGGCAGTCAAGTTACCCAGGTTGGTCTCCTCAGTCCGCACGCTGGCGCGCACACCGTTGAGGTAAACATCGCTGATACCAAAGACATTGCTTTCCTTGGCAACAATGACTTCTTCCAGGGCATCCACAATCGCCTGAATTTCAGGATCAACCAACCCTTCTGCACCCAGAGCTGCTACCCCCGCATCATCTGTGGCATAGGCACCACTGATGTCTGCGTCATAGCTCTCAGGAATGATGATGCCATTCTCATCAAAGTCAACCACCAGGCGACCTACATACTTGTAATTACCATCGGTGTTGACAATAGCTACTGGATTACCGTCAGCCCCAGTGGTGAAGATGGGATAGGTACCCTGGCTTGCATCACCATCTCTCAGACGGTCGTTTTCATCGGTTAAGCGAGTGTTAGAACCACCGGCAACAATCACATCCACATTGGTCAAACGTGTGGCTAACGCTTGCTCGATGCTAATCTGTTGCATATGGGCTAGGACAATCACCTTGTTGAGGCCGGGGTTAAGGGCCAGCATCTCATCCACGTCTTTCTGAATTTCGGCAGCTAGGGCATCTAGCTGTTCAGCGGTGGGGGTGCCGTCAAAATCCTCAGGCAGAACGGTAACGTCACCAGGGCTAGAAATGATCGGTAATGTAGGTGTAGTGGCACCCACAACACCAATTTTCTCACCGCCGACTGTTAGCACAGTTGTTGCGGCTAAGCTGTTGGCCTGAGGTGCCCTATCATCAGCCACCACCAAGTCAGCCAAATTCTCATCGGTGCTGAAGTCCAGGTTGGCGCTGAGGTAAGGGAACTGAGCACCGACAAAGGACTCATCTACATCGAGTGTCGCTGGATCATCTTCACCACCGGCGATGAGATCCCTTAACAAACTAGTACCCAGGTCAAACTCGTGATTACCCAGAGCAATGGCTTCAAAGCCCAACTCGTTCTGAATTAGGATGTCAGCTCGACCCTGGCCACCGAATAAATCTTCACTGGCACTAAAGAAGAGACCCGGTAGAATGGCGTCACCAGAAGACAGGGTGATGGTGTTTTCAAAGTCATCCCGCAGGGCGTTGAGCACAGCAGAGAACCGAGGGGCGTCTTCCAGGGCGGGGATACCGGCTTCCTGGTCAGCGGCGTGGAGCAGCTGCAGGGTAAAGATGGATGGTTCGGTCATGGTTTCTTCTAGGGTGAACTTGGCTAATATGGGCTCGTGATCGCTAGCCACAAGGGTGTCTGTGAATAGGGCACCGTTGTCATCGCGGGTGAAGTCGTTGTTGACATGGACGATGTCAAATTCAGCGCCCTCTAGCAGGGAGTCAGTCACGAACAGGTGGTCGATCACCTGACTGTTGCCATCAAAGATAAAGGTGTAGGCATCGTCAGCGGCAACGGCCTGCTCCACCAGATTGGTCAGCACCTTCTCATCGCCGGTACCGGGCAGAATCTCAGCCAGATCGTTAGTGAACTCAAAGGTATTCAAGTCACCGAGAACAATCACCTTGGCGTCAGGGTTGGTGTTGACAATGCTGTCCACAAAGTCGTTTAGGGCCTGGGCCTGGGCTTCGCGCTCTGCTTCGCCTGCCTGGACGAAGGGCTGGGGACCGCCAAAGATGGGGGAGGAGCCAAAGCGAGAGGTGAGGTGGTTGTTGACCACGGTCACCAAGTTGCCATTGAAGATGAAGTTGGCCACCAGCGGTTTGCGAACATCGCCTTCAAAGGCGGCATCCTGGTCGATGGCAGCGAAGGAGTCTAGCTCAACCCGCTCTGGGTTGTATAGGTAGGCGTTGCGGATGTTGCCACCGGGGACGCCGCCTTGGGTGTTGTCTTCGGGAGCGACATCGAAGAACTCATAGGTGGGACCACCGACAGCGGCAATGGCATCCACCAACGCCTGTAATGTCTCACTGGCATCCACCGTACCGTCATCCGTTTCGCCGCTGTTGTCCTGAATCTCTTGCAGAGCAATAATGTCAGGGGCGTTCAGGTTGGTAACAATCTGGTTGGCCAGCAGCTCGAACTGTTCAGTATCTATGCCATCGGCGGCCAAGTTGAGCACGTTGTAGCTAGCCACGGTCAGGTCGTTTTCACCTCCTATAATGCTAGTTACTTCCTGTTCTAGACCACCGGGAGTCACCTCAAACTCATCAGTCACATTCACTTCGAAGTTACCGAAGCTGTAGCCCACAACGCCAGTCACATCCCCCAGCTTATCTCCCACATTGAGGGCAGGAATATCAAAGCCCTCGGGCATGGTATTGGGGTTGAACTGAAGCTGTATCCGCTCAGGGTTCTGATCGCCTGTGTTGTCAGGACCAGAGTTGAGGTTGATGCTGCCCCGCTCAGTCAGACTATCCTCAGGCGTGACGCCTGCCCCCTGGTTGGGTAGGGTAAATGCCTCAGCGGAAAATGCGCTAAAGACGCGGGTGGGGGATACCGCTACGGCATCTTCCACGGTGACCCGCATACCCTCTAGACTTTCGTAAAAGTCAATGGCGTCATCCATGGGATCAAAGTTACCGGCATCTTCCTGCAGGTTAGTGGGCAGCTCATCGTTGCTGATCACAATTTCGCTGGGGGCCAGGCGACCACTTTCACCGATTACAACTGCTTCAGGTAGGGCATTCCCAGAGGAGAGAATGACCACATCGGGATCTCTCATCTGGGTGGTGGAAAGATTGCCCGTACTAGCACCGCCAGGGATAAATTCACTGACTACGCCAAACAGCCGCACCTCATCCCCAACGCTAACGGTGGGGCTACCACTGGTGGAGATAAACAGACCTTCGGAGGTGGCATCGTTGCCATCGTCGGCACCCTGGACATAGAAGCCACGGAAGTCTACTGCTGTCACAATGCCTTCGGTCTGAACCAGTTCACCGTCTAGGGGAGAAACGTGACCAGCCCCCTGAATTTCAGAGATGGTGGCAGCGGCCACATTGGTTTCGTATATGGCTAGGGTGTTAGACACTTCGTTAGCAATGATGAGCAACGGCTGACCGCTGGGGCTATCTTCTGCCGAGATAAATGTGAGACCCTCGGGGGCAATATCCTCATTACTGCGGGCATATTGCACAAACTCAGGGTTGGTGGGATCGCTGAGGTTATACACCAACACACCACCGCCAGCCCGCTCTAGACCCACGAAGGCGAAAGGCACACCACCAATCTCACCCACGGTCACCGCCTCAGGTTCCGCTCCCTTATTATCAGAACGGGTGTCAACCTCAGCCGGGTCACCGTTGTTGGCATTAAACAACTCAGGGGTTAGGGCAGCTGTAATCTCAGCAATCTGGCTGCCGCTGTCAAACACCTGGTTGCCGTTCTCATCCCAAATGGAGAAGGAACGACCACCGTAGGAGAACAGTTGGTCCAAGTCACCGTCGCCGTCAATGTCACCATCGATGGAGGAGACTGTCAGACGGCCTAGATTTTCGTCTTCGACTAGGGCTGGGTCAAAGCTTTCGTCCAGGGCCAGACCAGAACGACCCAAGGAAACAACATCAGCCAGGTCTTTAATGCGAATAGCATCGCCCCGGCCCTCTTCGTCGGCGTCACCCCGGTCATCCCCTTCATTGGCAGTGATGTAGAAGGTTTGGCCGTTGGCTTCGAAGGAGGCAATGGAATCTGGCATAAACAAGCCAAACACCGGCTGCTTCTGGATATTAATGCCGCCATCGCGATCGCTAGCGTCGAGACCATTGTCACCATCAAAGTCAATGATGCCAAGTTGAACGTCCGAGACACCGGGAACAATACCAAAGTCGTTGTCGTTGATCACCGCCAGGCGGCCATCGGGCAACAGAGTCAGACCTTCAGGTTTATCCGTAGGCAGGTAGCCGATGGACGGCAGGTTTGTGACTTTGATTTTATTAACCGGTTGGATGCCCGCAGCAGCCAGGGCATCAGGGGTTTGCTGCTCTAGGGTTGCCGCACCGAAGTCCTGACCGAGAACGTTAGTGGCCCCCTTGATATTCACTTCAAAGACAAACTTCTGGGCAGTGGAGTCCAGGGAAGAATCCCGCTCCATCACAAAGAACTTGCCGTCACCGGCGTAAACCGCATCACCGATTTTGTCGACGTTGTTGCCCACGCTCGGGTCCTGGAGCAGGTAAACATACTCAGCAACAGGCTCGCCAGTCTCAGGGTTGATGCCAATCATGCGAATCACGCTGGAGGCATCTCCATCAGCCCGAGTTGGGTTGTTTAACGGGGTTTGGATAAAGGCATAGAGAATCCCCTCATCAGTATCCAGTGCCATGCCTTCAAACCCTCGGTTCTCCCGACGATTGAGATAGTCAGCGGGCAGGGTCTCCGTGCCAAAGGTTCCGGTGGCAAAGTTAGCACCGGGGTTGGCCCCATTGGCCTGATCTACGGTTCCTTCGGGAACAAACCGGTCGATGAGTGCGCCGCTGGCATCGAAGTGATAGATGGCGGGGCGATATTCATCCACCATCCAGAATGTACCATCGTCAGCCCGGACGATGCCCTCCAGGTCGGCTCCCAGGGGATCATAGTCGGTCCCAAAGACCGCCGCATCGATCTCCGTTAGGCTATCGAGATCCACTGGATTTCCGGCTGCATCAACCGCTTTTTCATCGACACCGGGAATGTTGGGCAGTCCGGTAATGGGCGTTACACCATCGGCACGGGTTAAAAAGAGTTCATTGGTGATAGAGACTTCACCCGTGGCTTCATTCAGTTCTAAACTAACGATGCGAGCCTGATAGTCCGGCAATAAAAAGGGCCGCTCGCCGTTGGCATTGGTCTCGCCATTGGGCCCCCGGTCGGGCATAGCCAGAAACTTAAGGTTGCCGTTATCGGCCACGCCGTCGTACCAAAGCCCGGAAAACCCACCCAGCTCGATGGTTTCACCCGTGGCAGTGGTCAGGGCATCCCCCCCGTTGGTGATATCGCTCCGATCCGTGATATCAAAAGTGGTCAGGTTGGGTAGCCCCTGGCTAAAGTCTTTAGCACCCAGGGGAAGGATACCTTCAACTTCGTTGGTTGCTAAGTTGATCACGGCTAGGGCGTTGTTCTCTTGCAGGGTAACAAAGGCCTGGGAACCATCGGGGGAAACTGCAATGTACTCAGGTTCAAAGTCCTGGGCGGCGGTGGCATCGGGAAAGATGCGTACACCATCGGCCCGGAGGTCAGCTTCGCTGCCGTTAAAGGCTTCAAAACCAACGGTGGTCACGCTGGCTTGGGAAACACTGGCCACGCCGCTGGCTACATCGATGATGCTAATGGAGCCAGCGGGGTCAACACCATCGGCGGGTTCACCTTCATTGGCCGACAACACTTTGGTCCCGTCGGGGGTGAAGACAACATTGTCGGGTAGGGCACCCACTTGTACTACGCGAAACGCCGTGGGGTCACCAGCGGCAACCGCTGCGATATCAGCAACCGCAACAAAGCCAGGGTCGGTTTGGGGGTCAGCCCCGATTGCGATCGCAACCACCCCATTAGCCACAGCTACACTATTTACCCCACCAATATTGGGCACAAAGTCAGCCACATCCAACACACCCAACAGAGTGGGATTGCTGGGGTCAGCCAAACTAAATAACTGCACTTCGGTATCACCACTCACCACAAACAGTGACTGGCTAGCAGGATCAAATGCAGCAATCTCAGCGCCAAGTTCGCTGGTAAAGCCGCCAATTCTTTCTAAAAAATCTGCCATGATCTCTCCACAAATAAATTAAATAAACGCTATTCAAAAATCACGTCCAGTCCCCATAGCCCACGGGGAGAAGGTAGACTGATGAACTTCTCCCCGTGGCCTGTGGTTAAACCTGAACAAAAGACTCCATCGCCAGAGTGGTTACCCCACGCACCAGGGCCAGGGTTTCATTCGCCGTCGCCAATAACAGATCACTGCCCTGGACGATTTGAGTTAGCTGTCCCAGACTCAACCCGTTGGCTAGACCAATCAGATCCACACCAACTTCAAAATCAACGATGGTGTCTGTGCCTTCGCCAATGGCCAGCACAAACGTATCGATACCGCTGCCACCGGAGTTGTTATCTCCTGTGAGAGTGTCATTCCCTAAACCACCCCGCAGCAAATCGTCCCCAGCATCCCCCCAAATCTGATCGTCACCCCCATCCCCAAAGAGGCGGTCATTGCCCGACTTACCACCGATGCGGTCGTTGCCACCTCCGCCGTAAATCAGGTCGTCACCCCCCGCTTCACCGGTTTGGGCATGGCGGGAGTTGCGATCGCCCCGGAGAACGTCATCACCGTCACCGCCGAGAATTACATCATCACCCAGGGCTCCCGCCAGCAGGTCGTTACCATCAAAACCGGCCAGCTTACTACCCTCGTCGCCATTCACCAACGTGTCATCGGCATCAGTGCCCCCTAGAATCTCTCCCTGGGGATTCACCACAAACTGACTGAGAATCACCGGCTCCTGGTTAATAATGGCTGCCGGATCAGCCAGCAGTGCCTCCTCGGTATAGCCATCAATCCCCCAGGTGGTTACGGTGAGGGCCTGGGTTACGGGGTCAATTTCAAACTCACTCCAGGTGGAGCTGTGGCCCACGTAGTAATCACCCTGCAACAGGGTGGCATCAATCAAGCCCTCGGCCTGGGCCAAGTTGTCGTCTAAGCCAATGGGGTCATAGCCCAACGGTGCCAGCAGGGAATTATTAATGGCTGCTTTGACAAAGTCATCCTTGTCATTGGCCACATCATCCCCATCCGGTGCAATGGGCAGACTGTCGTAAAACGCCCGCAATGCAGGATCCCCAGCCGTAAACACTTCACCCAAGAAGCGGCCTGTCGGATCTTCGTAGGCCACAGCCCCGGTGGTAATCTCAAACGCCCCCGTGGCAATGTGCTCACCAAACGGCACTTCCTGATAGGTAATATTGTTAACCGCTGTCATGTGCACATCCGCCGCCACAAACACCACGTTATCGATGTTGTTACCCTCGATAAACTTCAGGATTTCCGTACGCTCGGCGTTGTAGCCATCCCAGGCATCAGTATTGATCCCAGGAAAGAGATTTTGGAACGGCTCCGGCACCATGATGAACTTCCAGGTCACTCCAGCAGCCTCAGCGTCTAAAAGATCTGCCTTGAGGTCATCCAGCTGTACCTGACCCATGAGGGTACGACCGGGGGTAAATGTAGCCGCAAGGGTAGCCGCTACCTGGCTGGGATCAAAGGGATTTACCGGGGTGGGAATGGCCGTATCTCGAAAAGAACGAGTGTCCAACACAAAGGTGGCCGCATCGCTACCAAAGGTGTTGTAGCGGTAGAGCTTCCGCTCATCCTCTGTAACCGCATCGCCGGTCTTACCGTAGAACTCATCCCGAATGGGATTGTACTCTTGGAAAGCCTGTAAACCGTTCTCATAGAGAGAACTATCATTAATCAGCGCGTTGGGATCATCCCCAGGAAACGCCTCCAGAAAACGTTCATCAGTGCCCAAGGGCTGACCGCCAGCAAAGTCATTGGTGACTTCGTGATCGTCAATAGTGGCGTAGAACGATGTGGAAGCCCGCGCCTCAGCCCACACATTTTGACCAAAGCGCTGACTGTAAACCTCATTATGCTTAGCCCGGTACTCATCGATGGTTACCGCCTGATCCTTAGGCGTCCCGTCAGGATTGAGCACCGCAGGGGAATCATCATCCGCATAGATGGTGTCACCATGGGCCAAGAAGAAATCAAGCTGCTTGGCCGCCACATTACTAATGGCGGGATAGGGGGCAATCTCACCGCGCCAGTCGCCCGTCACCCCAAAGCGCAGACCGGTTTGTTCCCCAGCGGTAGCCGCCGTCTTAAATCGACCCACTTCACTATCCCCAGCAGCATCCGTCACCCGATAGAAGTATTCAGTAGCAGAATCTAGACCTGCCACATCCACTTTCACCGGCTGGTTGATGTCGGTCACCGTGGCCATGGTGGTGCCAACAACATCGCTAAAGTCTGCGCTGGTGGAGTATTCAAAAATCACCTCACCGGGAAAGGTGCTGCGTGCCCACAGAACGACAGAATTGTCCGTCACATCACCGCTGGCAACACCGTTCACCAGGGAATGAACGCCAGGATTGCGAGGATCGTAGCCTTTGGGGTCAATATCTAGGGGATTCTCAAAGGCACCAGCCACCGACTCCCAGGGAACAAACTTAAAGTTAGTGCTGTTGTTTTCTAGCTCCTCGTCATTCTCTGCCACATTCTGAGGATCGTTAGCCCCATCTTGCAGCACCAGTAGGCCATTAGGAAAGGTAGACCCCAAAGCCACGTTGATCACATCGAGACCGTCGCTCTCGTTGACCTGGTCAATGCCTCCATGGTTATTAATACCAGCGCCAACCACAAAACTACCCAGGTACTCGTTCGTGCCCTCACGGCTAAACAGGGCATAGGAAGAATCCCCCTGGCTGTTAGCAATCAGATAGCCGCTGCCATCGGCACCGTAGTAGATACTGAGGCCCTCAATGTCGGGCTCCAGGTAATCGGCACCCACCGGCTGCACCACCTGGAAGCTGTCGCCACCGTTAGGCTCCGCCGAGAATTTCAGAATGCCGACTTCATTTTCCAGGGCCACATATAAAAAGCCCAGCTCCTGGTCCACCACAATGCCCTCGGACTGAGAATCCACTGGGTCACCCGTGGGCACGGGCAGGTTTAGGACTCGCACCACCTGGGCGCTGACCTGACTATTGTCGTCCACTAGCTCTAGCTGAGCCACTTGATTGCCATCGGCCTGAGTGACAAAGGCATAGGAGGTGCCAGATACCGGACTGGTGTAGGTAGCCAGTCCGTAGGCCGTGGCTTCCCCATCATCCACACCGAAAATGGTTTCTAAAATGCCGTCAGCGGTGACATCCTCTAGCTGCTGGGTGTCTGGGTTGACCTTGAAAATGGCGAGGGTGTCGTTGTTGCGATCGCTAACCACCGCCAGATCAACGCTTTCCCCACCCAGGTCAAAACCGTAGATCAGATCCACATTGTTATAGCGGATATCCCCAAACTCATCAGGGGCAACGGTTTGCACCACATTGCCCTGGAGGTCAAACACGGCAAGGCCACCGTCCTTGAGGGTGGCAATGACCAGACTCTCATCCCCGTTGTCAGGGTTCACCCAAATCGCCGGATCGTCAGAATCACCCAGCAGGGGTGTGGTGGCATCCGCATCGTCTTGGGTCAGGGGAGTTTCCACCACTGGCAGCGCCGCAGGCGTCGTCTCAAAGTCCAGCCCAAAAGCTAGGAATTGGGTGAACTGACCATCGGGGTTGAAATTATTATCACTAGCAATAATCAACGACTGACGACCGTCCGCCAGCTTGGGACCAAAGGCCAAAGCCTCTAAGTTATCAGGGGCAATGCCCAGATCCCTTTCAATATCGAGAATCTCCCGCTTAGTAACGGCAGGATCAATCTCAAAGGGACCAGGGGGGATAATCTCACCGTCATCCTCCAGGGCCTCCTCCCGGAAGAGGTCATCGGTATTGAGGACATCCAGGGCTCCCTGGGTCTGGATCTCAAACAACTTAACCGTATTGCCCTGGCCCACGGAAAAGCCACGCTCCAGAGCTAGTAATGTGCCGTTGTTATCCACCGCCAGCAGTTCCACCAGGCCATTAGTGCTAAAGTCACCGGCAGGGATGGGCTCTTCAGGCACCGCCTCAACCTCATACACATAGGATGCCACCAGCTCCCCGGTGGTCAGGTCGTACTTGAGAATGCGGGATAGGCTACCCTCCTCCAGACTGGCACCCGGACCATCTTGGAACAGAGCATTCTCAGTAGCCGTGTAGAGAAAACGCTGGTCCGGAGTAATGGTGAGACTCTCAAATGCCAGGTTGTTGCGAATACCACTGGAGCGATCCACCGTGGGCAAATAAATCTCAGGAATAGGCAGAGCCTGAATAAACTCGGCCGATAGGGAGATTTCACGGATGAAGGGATCAATCAGGGCGTTGGCATCCCCTTCAGAGGAGACATATAGCGTGCCGCGACTGGTAAGGGCAATTCCCTCTGGATCTAGACTACCATTCTCAAATGGTTCACCATCGGTATCTAGCAGCTGGGTAACATCCGAAAATGTGACATCGCCATCGTCTAAACTGCCATCGCTGAGGTCAATGCCAAGGGTATAGAAGCGTGCATCTGGGCTGCGGTCGTCAGCCAGAGCATAGTAGACATCACGGGTTGTATCATAGGTCAGACCCGATAGGCCACCCACCTCAGTGCCAGAGAACTCAAATCCAGTGGGAAATTGAACTTCACCCAGGAATTCAACACTTTCCACGGACTGACGAGCTTGGCTAGCACCGAAGGGCACAACCTCAACATCGGCATACACCAAGCGATGGTCTGAGCTGACTGGCGGGAACCCAGCCCCTGTAAGTTCAAAGCCAGTTTCACCCTCGGCAGGCCAAAAAACGCCCGCATCAGCTATATCCAGGTTGGCCGAGGGCAGCACATAGTCCACCCGCAGATTGCCAGGACCACCAAACTCAGCCTCACCAAAGTCAGCCGTATCGTAGGCAGAATCGCCCAGGTGCTCTAGATTGTTAGAATTCTGTCGCTCCGCTGCATCGGGACCACCGGTACTGCCAGGGGTAGCCGACACATTGACCAGGGGATTATCCAACAGCTGCAGAATAGCGTTGCCAGTACTGTCGCCATCATAGGGATCCGCATTTTGATCCCCCATGATCACAAAGCGTTCGCCTGTTCCTAGGCCCCCTGTTGTTCCCTGGTCATCATATATATAGTCACCCTCACCGGGAGTAACATAGTCACTCCAAAACCGAATCTCATCATGGTTGCGAGTCCCGTTGCGATCCTCTTCTCCATCAAAGACTGGTGGAGTAGGGTGGCTCACCAACACATGCACTGTTTCACCATTCACCTGGATTGGTACATCCCAATGACTCTTCGAAGAAAGTCGGAAGATTTCTAGCTCCTCAGCAGAGTAGAAATCTTGGGGGTCAGACGTGCTGGGATCATCTGGCAGCAATGCTCCCGGCATATCTCGCCACAAGAAGTTCTGAAAGGTGCGAACGTTCTCACTATTGATGGGATGCTTTGACAGCAGCACCATGCCAAACTGCCCTGGGAAAAAACCAAAGCCAAAGGCATCACCAGGACCATCCACTGCACCATTATTATCAAAATCAGCCCCAGATGGAATACCTGTATTTGAAGGAGCAAGATAGACATAAGGATACTCAACCGGAGTATCACCATTTTCTAAATAGTTCGACTTGAACAGTTCAATAGCTTCGCCACTGGCATCATAATCAAATTCGTTGATCAGTAATACGTCAGGATTAACTTGTTGAATGATGGTAGCGACAGATTGAGCCTGGGCATTATCCGGAGTGGAAAGATCGGCTATTAGTTCTCCTAAATTGCTGCGATTGAGAGAGGCATTAAACGTAGCGAATCGAATGGGGACAGGAGTTGTCATAACAAATAAGCAGCCTGGGGTGAGACCGCGGGCAGAACGATGAGGATAGGTTTTTGGACTTTATGATGCCCAGGTTAAAACCAGTCGATTCTTCTACAGAAAAAGAACAGTTTTGAACGTGGGCGTGATTAAACACACAGCTCCATAAAGCTGGATCCCCCGAGCAATAGTTAAGTCTTAGGGTTCAAAGAAGGCTGGGTTAAGAAGAGATTAACTCAACATTCCCTGTCCCCTTTAATATGAAACCATTTTACTATTGTCCAAAGAAAACAATAGTGAGCCTAGGTAAAGGTAGGGTTATGGAAACATTATCGTCCTGGAAAACAATTTAAACGCCATAAAAAAACAACCGCCCTCTTGCTGTTGAAGGCGGCTGTTTTATAATTGGTTTTATAGTTGATTGTTGTGAACGAGGGACGTAAGCTACGCTTTTCTGTCACTCAGTGCATTACTCAATCTGAATAAAATCATGATCAATGGCCCGTGCCGTTCTTTCCGGTGGAGCAGGCTCATCTTGAAGCGACTGGATAGCCGTATAACCTAAGGGAAATGCCACCAGTATACACATCACCCCCGTCCCCACTAGGGACAAATGCCTAACGGCATGGGAAGCCCGTAGGGCGTCGAGATATTTCCCCTGACGATAAAACCAGTGGACTTGACTGGCATAGAGTAGGGCCGTCACCCCTACGGGGGGAAAGGTAACGAGGGCGGCTAATGCGGTGGGCCAATGGCTGGGGGGACAGGGTTGATCTTTATATAAATCGTAGGTTTTTTCCCACTCCGGGCCACGTACATTGCCCACATAACCCATCAGCCTAAACTGGGTGCATTCTGCCAGTTCTAAGGGTAACAGCAAGTCACGAAGGCGATTGGGTAGGGTGAAATAACTCACCCCCTCACCCACCTGACGATGGAGGGAAATTTCTAAGGTTTTTCCCCGTTGTTTCACCCCCACCTGCATCGGCTGTAAAGCGGTTTGCAATAACTCTTGGACAGGGGTTAGAGCGTTTGGCTGCAGGGATGACGGCACCAACTCACCGAGGGAGGCATCATTCAGCACTGCCAGTTGCCAATCCGCCCTGGCCCCTGCGATGTCTCCCAGCTGCTGGCGCACATGCCCCCGCTTTAAATAAGCTTCAGCCCGATTAGGGTTGATCTCTAGCACCTGATTAAAACTGGCTAGAGCGGCTGGGAAATCTCCAGTTTCACTTTGGGCCAGGCCCAACTGGTAGTGGGCATCGCCATAGTTGGGATGCGCGGCAATGGCCCGTTGCCAATCGTTGAGGGCATCGGTCCTACTGCCTTGGGCCAGGGACAGTTGGCCCCGCTGGTAATAAGCAATGGCTGGATTCTCCGCACAGTCAATGGCGGCGATAAAGTCCTGACGCGCCTGATTGAGCTGCCCCAAGGCTTGATGGCTCAGGCCACGGCTAATATAAACCGACGCCACATCAGGATGATCTGCTATTGCTTTAGATAGAGTTGCGATCGCACTCTGATGATTTCCCTGACGTGCCAAGGTACACCCACGCCGATGGATCAAGCGTGCTTTTTGCCCTGTGTACCAACTTTGCATATCCATAAATATATAAACCCTTTATATTCCGTCGTTATTACCGACCCGCTACCAGCAGATTAACCATCCCAGCTGAAAATAAAATCAGGGTGATAACTGAAGCTTAGGCATTAAATTAGTATCTTGATCCGTATTTACTGTTACCGAACAAATCACTTTGGTTCATGGCAGTTAGCAAATGCTTCACATCAATTTTGCTAATTTCCTAACAAAATGCCCAGCCGGAAAAGATATTTTCTGAAGTAAATCCATCTATGCCATTACTCCTAGCGCTCTACGCCAATTGGCGTAGGGATATGTTCTAGCTAGGCTGGGCTATGAAATCAAGATGAAGGTCACCTTGATCTTAAAGACATTTCGATGAAACCTATGTGATTGCACGCGATCGTCTGAGGAGTCCCCTAGAAGGCTATGTTACGTTCAGTGAGAACACCTACACATTGGGGCGATGGCCGTTCTTTCCCTAAAAACTGAATTAGATGTTGCCCAGATATTGCTCGATAAGGGATGGATTCCCGAGGAAATCAACGGCATACTAGTTTTTCCTCTTCCCAGGGCTGCCTTTCATCATTTAGGTAGCGAAAATTGCCAGTCCGCCGATGATGATGTAATAAAGGCTACATCCATCACCCCCACCACCATTTACCGAGCTAGACAGCTATTAGAATCCGCCGGTTGGCTAGATAGAGAACTCGACTCCCTACTGAAATCCTACCTATATGGGGATGATGCTTGGGCGAATCAAACGATTCACTCCCCTGCCATTCAACGGCAACCCAAGCTTAGTCCCTACTTCCGGCTCTATCATTGGCCAGCCAGCCAGTTCCCATGGCCAGACCGCTCCCTAGGGGCCTATCGACGCGCCATGGCCCTCAAGCGCCTGGTCAGTTTAACCCTGGTCATTATCCTGGTTTCAGTTGTTGTTCTGCTGTTGGGATAACCCCAAGGATTTGCTCGGAATCGGTTTATGTAGCATGGTCTGGCAACAGGTTTGCCTAGGTCTGCCCAAACCGATCTGTGGCCTCGATTAAAGCACTTAAAATCCCTGGTTCTGTGGCCGAATGTCCCGCATTGGGAACAATGACCAACTCCGCCTCGGGCCAGGCGCGGTGTAGTTCCCACGCTGAAGTCATGGGGCATACTACATCGTAACGTCCCTGGACAATCACCGCTGGAATGTGGCGAATGACCGATACATTTTCCAGTAACTGATTGGGGGAGGAGAAAAAGCCCCCATGGGTAAAGTAGTGGCATTCAATCCGAGCAAAGGCATCGGCAAATTCATCGTTACTAAAGCGCTCGATGGTTTGGGGATTTTGGATTAGATAGCTGGTGCTGGCTTCCCATCGGGCCCAGGCCTGAGCCGCCTGCTGGCGAACCGCCGGATCGGCACTGGTCAGCCGCTGGTAGTAAGCGGCCACCAAATCATGGCGCTCCGCTGCGGGAATGGGCGCTAAATATTGCTCCCAAGCATCGGGAAAAATATAGCTGGCTCCCTCTTGGTAAAACCAGCGAATTTCCTTCGGACGCAGCATAAAAATGCCCCGCAAAATTAACCCCACACAGTGGTGGGGGTAACGCTGGCCATAAGCCAAGGCCAGGGTGCTGCCCCAGCTGCCCCCAAATACAGTCCATTGCTCGATGGCCAGGTGCGATCGCAATCGCTCAATATCATCCACCAAATCCCAGGTGGTGTTGTCAGTTAGTTCGGCATGCGGCTTGCTTTGGCCACAGCCCCGCTGGTCAAACAGAACAATCCGCCAACGCTCTGGATCAAAAAACTGTCGATAGAAAGGGACAATACCGCCGCCAGGGCCACCATGTAAAAACACTACAGGTTTTCCCTGGGGGTTGCCCACCTCTTCAAAATGTAGCGTATGGAGAGGAGAAACTTGCAGCTGGCCTTGACGATAGGGTTGAATCGGTGGATAGGGTTGACGCATGAAGGCTATTAACGATTTGCCCAGTTATTTTTGTTCCACAATTATCCCATCTCACCACACCTAGGTCTCGAATCATCGAGTATTCTCCGGCATCCTCTTGCAACTACCCCGCTTTCTGGTCTTGGGGCTGCTCTAACGTTGAGCTTAGGGTTTGGATTGGCGTTGGTGTCCGTACCACGTACCAACGACCCGTTTCAGGATCGCGATAGGTTTGAAACGGCTGCTGTTTCAACGGTTTTGTACAGGCTTTAGGCATTGACTTTGCGATTTTCAAAATTCTCTATATCAATGAATTCAACAATTGTGGCCCAGTTTCCCGAAAAATTTGGGTGATCAATCCTTGGGCGCTATGTGATTTTTGTCACAAGAATTCAGGAAAACTTGGTGTCCTACCCGGCTTTTTTCCGTGGTTTTATCAGTGTGGGAGGTGTTACGCTACACGCTCTCACACCTACGTGTGATGATAGGGGTCATAGACCGAGCAGCAGGGAATTGCAATCGAAGGCATGACAGCTTTTGATCGGGGAGGGGGCAGCTTCATTCCTTTTTTGGAAAATTAACCTGAAATAGTTATAGAGCCTGGGGATGCGGTTTATCCCCCTGGGCTTTTTTAACTTTAAAGATAATAGCGAAAAATGTAGGGGGCTTAATATACTAAAGCAGTTTTTGATATCGGACAGTTTTGGCGCAATCTACCATGTCAGCAGCAGTATGGCCCGGCCGTTCCCACCCGCTGGGTGCCACCTGGGACGGACAGGGAACTAATTTTGCGATTTTCTCGGAAAATGCCACCGCCATGGAGCTGTGTCTGTTTGATCCGCAGGGTAACGAACGCAGAATTGCCCTGCCGGAGGTAACTAACCATGTGTGGCATGGTTATCTGCCGGATGTCGGTCCCGGACAGCACTACGGCTATCGGGCCTATGGTCCCTACAAACCCAAGGAAGGCAAACGGTTTAATGCCAACAAGCTACTGCTAGATCCCTATGCCCTAGCCATTAGCGGTGACATGAAATTTAGTCCCGCCATTTTTGGCTTTCCTATGGATCACTTTGCCGATGGCGATCGCGACTTGGAAAAGTCCGACCTGGATGACAAGGACTTTGTGCCTAAGGGCGTGGTGGTGGATAAAAACTTTGACTGGGGCCATGACCGGCATCCCGACACCCCCTGGCATGAAACCATTATCTACGAAGTGCATGTCAAGGGATTTACCCGCAAGCACCCCGAAATTCCCTCCAAATTGCAGGGCACCTACTCGGGGTTGGGCCATCCCGCTGCCATCGAACACCTCAAGTCTTTGGGGATAACGGCTGTTGAGTTGCTGCCGGTCCACCATTACAATGCCTACCCCGGTCATCTGATTGGGGTGGGTCTGCACAATTATTGGGGGTACGACTCCCTGAACTACTTTGCTCCCTTTGCTGGCTACAGCTCTGCTGAGGATCCGGGGGAGCAGGTGAAAGAATTTAAGGCCATGGTCAAGGCCCTCCATGAGGCCGACATTGAGGTCATCCTCGATGTGGTGTACAACCACACGGGGGAGGGGAATCACTTTGGCCCCACCCTTTCCCTGCGGGGGATCGATAACGAAGCCTACTACCGGCTAGTGAAACTCAATCCACGCTACTACATGGACTTTACCGGCTGTGGTAATTCCCTCAATGTGCGCCATCCCCAGGTACTTAAGCTGATTATGGACAGCTTGCGCTACTGGGTCGAGGAGATGCATGTGGATGGGTTCCGGTTTGATCTGGCGTCGGCGTTGGCCCGCGAACTGTACGAAGTGGATAGTCTCGCCGCCTTTTTTAATATCATTCACCAGGACCCGGTGCTGTCTACGACGAAACTGATTGCGGAGCCTTGGGACCTAGGGGAAGGGGGGTATCAGGTGGGTAACTTCCCCTTACTGTGGTCCGAGTGGAATGGCAAGTATCGCGATACTATGCGCGATTTTTGGCGCGATCAGTATTGCCGTCTCGGTGAATTTGCCTTTCGGTTTACCGGTAGTTCTGACCTGTACCAAGCAAATGGCAAGCTGCCCCATGCCAGCATCAACTTTATCACCGCCCATGATGGCTTTACCCTGCGGGACATGGTGAGTTACAACGAGAAGCATAACGAAGCAAACGGTGAGGGCAATCGGGATGGGGAGAGCTATAACCGGTCTTGGAACTGTGGGGTGGAAGGGGAGACCACCCAGGAGGAGGTGTTGGCGTTGCGATCGCAACAGCAGCGTAACTTCCTAGCCACCCTATTCCTCTCCCAGGGGGTACCCATGATGCTTGGCGGCGATGAAATGGGCCATACCCATCACGGCAACAACAACACCTATTGCCAGGACAACGAACTGTCCTGGTTTGACTGGAATCTTCGCTACCGTAACCAAGAGCTACTCACCTTCACCCAACAGCTGATCAAATTTCGCAAACAACATCCCATTCTCTGCCGGTGTCGATGGTTCCTGGGTCGAGAGATTCATGGCTCTGGTGTCGTTGACATTGCCTGGTTCAACCCCGACGGCACCATCATCAGCGACGAAGACTGGCATGACGGTGGCTCCAAGGCCATCAGCATATTTCTCAACGGAGAAGAACTACTCAACACCAATAAACAGGGGCAGCGCATCATTGACGACAGCATATTACTGTTTTTCAACGCCTACCCCGAACTCCAGGAATATGCCATTCCCTCCTCGGTGCAACAAAAAGACTGGCAAGTAATCCTCGACACCCGATATCCCACTGGTTTTATTGAGGAGGGTCCCACCTATAACCATGGCCAAATGGTCCCCGTCGCCGCCCGTTCCCTAATGTTGTTGGTCTGTCCCCACTGTTTTGATACCAGTTCCGGTCCCGATGGGGCCACCTGCACATTGCCAAAGCAGGAATAATGTCCCACCACCCGGTGGGCTGCGCCCAGGCTCCATTTGTTTGCCTTGTCTCTGCTGATTTCCTCTACTTTCCCATGGCCAACAGTTACGACCAAATTTATGCCGTTGTCCGTCAAATCCCCCCAGGGAAAGTGGCTACCTACGGTCAGGTCGCCGAGCTAGCTGGTCTGATCGGCAAACCTCGGGTGGTGGGCTATGCGCTTTACAAGGTCTCACCGGAGGATGAAATTCCCTGGCAGCGGGTCATCAATGCTAAAGGAGAAATCTCCACCTCTGCCTTTCGCGACGGGTCAGACGACCTGCAGCGGGTGCTGTTAGAAGAGGAAGGGATTGAATTTGAAGGGAATAAGATTAACCTTAGCCAATATCGCTGGCAACCGGCGGCGGAGATGATAGAAACGATCGATTTTGGTCACTAGATCCGATCGACCGATCCGATCGACTTGTCCGTCCGCGAAAACCTAGAATAAAAATGAAATAGAGTCGGGCGACCGCTTGCCCCAAACGAGCGACTTTTTCAAGAACCTGTTTGCCACCAACGCCTTCAAGGATATGAATTGTCCTAACCTTCGTCTTTTTGCCTGCATCGTAGCCGACCGCCCCATGGACCAACGTATCAGTCGTCACACTCTAAACAGGTCAACCAGTTCGAATTGATCACGACTTAGGCTGCTGGTGTAGGCTTTAAGCATGGCTCACACGAGGCTAGAGGGATACGTAACTTTTAGCCTATACTGTGTGAGTTTTCTTACAACCTCAAAACCTTTTCATCCAACCTCTAAGGCAACGAATATTTTTTCTATTTTTCTATTTTTCTATTTTCTTCGATGTTACCTGTCAAAGTTCAATGTTACCCGTCAAAGGACGCTTAACGCATGGAATCGTTTTCAAATTGGTTAATCGAGAATCCTATCGTTTCATTTACGATTTTGTTACTGGCCAGCTTAATTGTACCGCCCCTGGCAGAGCGGTTACGATTGCCAGGACTGGTGGGCCTTTTGTTGGCGGGTACCTTATTAGGGCCCTCCGGTCTGCAACTGCTAAAGCCTGACACTGAAACCGTCAAACTGCTATCAGATATCGGCAAGGTATATCTGATGTTTGTCGCGGGCCTCGAAATTGATATGACAGCCTTTCGCCGAACCCGCAATCGATCGTTGACCTTTGGTATGACGACCTTTGCAGTTCCCCTGATCACCGGTACCATCCTGGGCCTACAGTTTGACATGGGATGGAATAGTTCCATCCTGATTGGGTCACTCCTGGCGTCTCACACATTGCTGGCCTATCCCCTGATCCAGCGCCTAGGGGTGGTTCGGAATGAAGGTGTCACGGTTACCGTTGGGGCTACCATTTTTACCGATATCGGGGCATTGCTGGTCTTAGCCATCTGCATTTCTATTCACCAAGGAGAATTTACCTGGTTTAGTTTACCGTTGCAATTACTGGCCCTGGCGATCTATTCAACGCTGGTTTTATGGGGTCTAGACCGCCTGGGCAAGGAGTATTTTCGGCGTACAGGGAACGATGAAGGGAACCAGTTTTTGTTTATTTTGCTGGCCTTATTTGTATCGTCAGTGGGTGCCCAGGTCATCCACATTGAAAATATTGTCGGAGCTTTTTTAGCCGGTCTTGCCGTCAATGATGTCCTCGGCAGAGGTGCCGTGAAGGAAAAAGTGGAATTTGTCGGTGGAGTATTGTTCATTCCCTTTTTCTTTATTGGCATGGGATTGTTGATCGACATTCCTACCTTTTTTCAAACCTTAGTTCAGAGCCCCTTGCTGGTCATGGCCATTGTCTCGGGGTTGATTCTCAGCAAATTTATAGCTGCTTGGTGCGTGAAGCTGATTTACCATTATTCCTGGCCAGAAACCCTGACCATGTGGTCCCTATCGCTTCCCCAGGTGGCTGCGACCCTGGCCGCAGCGTTGGTCGGTTACCAGGCGGGGTTACTCTCAGAAGCCGTCTTTAACAGTGTGATTGTGCTAATGCTGGTGACCTCAACCCTTGGCCCCGTGATCACCCGTCACTATGCTAGCCAACTGTCGACCCCGGATGATGATTTACCGTTATCTGCTTCCGAACCCTTGCTGCAGAGCCATCAAGAGGCCCTTGAAGAGACAATTTCGTCGGGCTTAAACATTCTTCTGCCTATTCGTAATCCGGTTACGGAGCCGGATCTTGTGGACATCGCGAGCCGGTTAGCCCAACAATATCAGGGCCAACTGTTACCCTTAGCCATCGCTCAACCCAGCCATTCTTTAAACGACCCTGAGTTTAATACAACCTTGGAACAGGCCCGCCAACGGTTAACCAAAGCTGTCGAAATGGGTAGGGAGTGGAAGGTTCCGATCCGACCCATCCTTCGGATCGACCGGGATATTGCCATGGGCATCTGCCACGCCAGTCAAGAACAGAATACTCAGATGATTCTCATGGGCTATGGCGATATGGTTACGTTCCAAGCTCGTTTGTTAGGGAGTGTGGTCGATCAAGTTTTGCGTAATAGCCCCTGTGCAGTGAGTGTAATGCAGCTGCGGTCTGCGCCTAAAGATATCCAACGGGTGATTGTGCCCCTCTGGATAATTCAACCGGATATACATTACCAACTTGAATTTGCGCAATATTTGGCGGCGGCCATTCAAGGGGCGGTGACCGTGCTCTATTTTTGTCCGGTCAGTGCTTCCGAGACAGAGCAGGACCACTATCGGCAGCAGATTAGTCAACGACTAGAGCCCTCACCCCATCTGTCCCATGGCCCATTACCAGACCTGAAAATCAAGGTTCTCCCCTACAAGGATGTCTCGGCGATCGTCCTGCGCATGACTCATCCGACAGATATCATTGTGCTCGATGGCAAAGCCTTAATTCCTGGCCGAGACTTACCCCTGGATCATTGGGGCACCACGATTTTGAAGAACGCCCAATGTTCCGTGGCACTCTTTTTATCGAAGCGACTCTTTCCGCTTGAAATATCTGCTTAAACCTGAGCTGAAGAATAGGAGGGTTGTTCAATATCAATCGGCGGGATTGGTCTCGGAAAAATCCTGGGGTGTGACGGTTTCGCTGGGGTTGGGGGCTTGGGCCGCTGCGGCCTCCGCCTGCCAAGTTTGGATGCGGCCCTGGGCACTGGAATAAGCCTCGGCTTGGGACGGAATTTGATCGGCGAGGCGAATGGCGGCAGCTAAACTACTGCGGGATTCGCTCTCCGCCAAACTCAGTAGGTCCCAGCTCCAGCGGTTAATTTGCTGGAGCGCGTTTTGATATTGGGAACTACTCGATGACACTTGATTGGCAGTACTAATGGCACTAGCTAAATCATTAGCGTTGCCCGACTGGGCCAGGTTATTGGCCTCTCGCAGCAGGATGCGATTTTGCTCTTGGTCGCGCCAGTTTGCTAGATCATTTTGGACTTCGCCATAGAGGGATCGACCGGGGGAAATGCGGGAGGCGGTTGCGATCGCACCCGCTAAATCCCCCGCTGCCGCCTGCTGTCGGGCTTGTTCCAACAGGGGTCGGTCCTCAATCGATTCAATCCGACTTTGCCATTGATCGATCCGGGTTTGGGCCGCATCGGCCAAGGCCCGACCAGAGGAAATTTGGCTCGCCTCCTGAATGGCCTGCCGCAGCGCCTGGGGGGTGCCCACCGCCGCCAGCTGATCGGCAATATCTAAAATGGGCTGATCTTCGCTGGTTTGCACCCGATTTTCCCACTGGCTAATTTGGGTAGACACCTCATCCCAACGGGGATTATCCCGATCCACCTGTTTGGCTTGCAAAATCGCCGCCCGCAGGTCATTCACATTGCCTGGAGCCGCAAGCTGACGCGCTTCATCTAGGACGGCTAGGGCTTTGATCTCAGTTCGCCATTGGCCGATCAATTTCTGCGCCCGATCATATAGGGGACGATCTCGCCCTATGCTTTGTAAGCGGTTGATGGCGCCGTCTAAACCCAAGGCATCACCGCTCCAAGCGCGCCGATAGGCTTCAGTAAATACCTGAAAATCAGCAATTTCCAGGTCCAACCCCTCATTTCTGGGGATGGCAGCTAAAATTTCCTCTGCCTGGGACAGTTGTTGTCGGGCTAGGGCTTCTTCCGCCACCTGCAACATGTCCTTGGCAATGGTTTTCTTCATGTCCTTGGCTTTGCCATAGAGCACACTTTCAGGTTTGATGGAGCCCAACAGCTTCAGAGCTTCTTTAAAGCTACTGATGGTTGCTCGCTCCATCAAACGGGTCACTTTACCCAGCTTGGCGCTATCTTCTCGGGCCAGGCCAATCAGCTTGGTCAGTTCGTCGTACTTAGTTTTAGACCAATAGTCATTACTCACATCCAGGAGCCGCACCGATAAACCAAAGGCATCTTTAAAGTTACCCTCCACCAGTTTCTCTTTGGCTTGGTCAAAGATTTCTGCCCCCTCTCCCCAAATTCTTTGCCAGCGGCGAACCTTACCTTCTACCTGGTCGGCAGCGGCGGTTTTGGCGGGAATTTTTCGGGCGGTTGCGATCGCAGTTTCCAGCTCACCCAAATGAAACTGCTCATCCGCCAGCTCTAAGATTTGATTGGCCCAGTCTTCCACCTTGGCGTCAATTTCAGCTCGCAGGGGATGGTCCTCGGGCAGCTTCTCAACCAGCTCAATCGCCTCTAACAAGAAGTCAACACTACCTTGAGCCGCATAAGATTCAGCACATTGTAGCCGGACGGCTGCCGATGCCGTGGGCCAAAAAATTGCCCGACAGTTGGGCAAATTAGGTATCCTAAATAGGCTCGTAACCGCAAAGGCCAAGGTCCCCGTCAGCAGAACTAACATCGTTAGCAATAAAAACTGCCAGCTACTGATCCAGCGAAAAAGCCCTAATCCCTTAAACCCCGATCCTGGCGTTGACGTATCCTCAACCGCTGGGACTGACACATCAGCTACATTGCCAGACGCCACACCGGCATAGGATGGAGCCGATGGAGTTGGCCTGCGCGGTGGTACACCCGGTTGCTGGGACCGACTACGGGGAACAGCAATAGACTTGTGACGAGGATCTCGTTTGGGACTCATATAACGTATCAGCCAGAGAAAAATTTGTGCTGAATATGGCGATACTTTAGCGTACTAATTGGTAATGCATACCTCTAATTCACTAAAGTGGCCCAATCATAACTGAAGGCATGGGCCAAGTCATGGGCCACATTATCCTGCCAATGGGCCATTTTGCCCTTCTATAGTTTTCCTTTATAGGTTTGTCCCGTCCCGAATCATATCAAGGTAGGGGGCTAGACACCACATCCCAGCTCAGGTCTTCCAACTCAGGTCTGCCAGCTCAGGACAACCCCAACGCCAGCACCTGAATCTTTTCCCCCGACCTCACCAGGGTTTCCCCCAGGGGTACCCTAGCCAATCCGTTAGTGCGACTGAGATTCACTAGGTTGCCAGAGCTGTGGCCACCGCTGGCTAAGGTAAATCGATCGCCCCTATCCCCCATCGATAGCTGTCCCCATAAATAGGTCTCCCGTCGCCCCTCAGCCCGAAGATCGCTGTCCGTTGTTGCCCAGACAAACCGGGGAAACCAGTCAGCATTTAGGCCCGAGAGCTTCCGCAGGGCGGGCTGCACAAACCGCCAAAAGCTCACCAGGGATGAAACCGGATTCCCCGGTAACCCAAAGTAAAGCTGGAGCTTCCCCCCCGGCTCAGCATCCCCAAATGTTGCCACCGTCAGGGGTTTGCCTGGCTTAACGGCCACCGAGCGAATGTGGATCGTGGCCCCCAGTTCCGCCAGGATCTGATCCACATAGTCATAGTCCCCCACCGACACCCCGCCGGAGGAAATTACCATGTCCGCCTGGGTCAGGGCCTCGGCAATGGCCTGCCGCGTCGCGGCCCGTTGGTCCGGCACAATGCCCAAGGGCACGGGCACCGCCCCCGTCTGGGCCACTAGGGCCGCTAGGGCATAGCGATTGGAATCCACAATCTGACCAGGCCCCAGGGGCTGATTCACCTCCACCAGTTCATTCCCCGTCGATAAAATCGCCACCCGAGGCCGTCGATACACCGGCACCGGCACACATTGGGCCGCCGCCAGCACCGCTATTTCCGCCGCGCCAATCTTGACTCCAGCACCCAGCAGTTCCGCCCCGGCCTGATAAAAACTTCCCTGCTGACGCACAAACTCCTGGGCCATGGGAGCGGTCAACACCGTCACCTGTTCCCCCTGCCTCTGGGTATTTTCCTGCATCACAATGGTATCGGCCCCCGCAGGCAGGATCCCCCCAGTAAAAATGCGCGCCGCTTCCCCCGGCTGAACCCGACGCTGGGGCACCTGTCCCGCCGGAATTTCCTCCACAACGGTGAGTTGGGTTGGCACGGTCGCCACATCCCTATACCGCACCGCATAGCCATCCATGGCCGAATTATCCCAATGGGGAAAATCCAGCTGGCTGCTGACCGTCTGCCCCAGCACCCGCCCCAGACTATCCTCCACCGCCACCTGCTCCAAATCCGCAATGGGGGTGACCAGGTCCAAAATCAATTTTTCCGCATCGTTGGCAGGCACCATAGGCTTCGATAGATTCAGAGTTAGATTTAATTCAGTATCAGTCACACCACACCATATCAAAGGTGACAGTTACGATCACGTTACTCAACCCATGAAAAGTCCATGACCCTCGCTGCCGCCCTCAAAACCCGTCGCCAAAATCTGGCCAAGCACCTGGATACCCCCGTCATCCTCTGGGCAGGGCAGGCCTCCCCGCGCAATTTTCCCGCCAATACCTATCCCTTTCGGCCCAGCAGTCACTTTCTCTACTTTGCCGGACTGACCTTAGAAAATGCAGTGATTCATCTAGCAGATGGGCATCTCACCTTATTTATGGATGAGGCTACACCGGCGGCGGCGTTATGGCATGGACCTAGTCCCACCCGCAGTGAGTTGGCCCATCAGATCGGTGCGGGCAAAGCATTACCCTTAGAGGACTTAAAACACTTTGTCAGAGAGCCCGTGGCGACGCTCAGGGTGCAGGATAGTGCGACAGCGGCCCAGCAAGAACAGCTCCTCAACCGTTCTATTCCCATGGCTAAACAATGCCAAGGGCAAGATCTGGCTCTACTTCAGGCCATCGTCCAGCTGCGCCTGGGCCACGATCCCCAGGCGCTGGCTGAAATCCGTCAGGCTGCCAGGGTTTCAGTCAACGCCCACAAAACTGGCATGGCTGCTACGGCCATGGGCAAAGGACTGACGGAAGCTCACATTCGAGCGGCCATGGAGCAGGTAATTGTGGCGGAGGGGATGAACTGCGCCTATAACAGCATTGTTACGGTCCATGGGGAAGTCCTCCATAACAATCACTATCACCATCTGCTCGGAGAGAATGACCTGATCCTGGCGGATGTGGGGGCAGAAACTGAGACCGGGTGGGCATCGGATATTACCCGCACCTGGCCTGTCAGTGGCACGTTCTCATCGACGCAACGGGACCTTTATGAGGTGGTGCTGGCGGCCCATGATGCCTGTATTGAGGCAGCAAAACCGGGGGTGGAATATAAGAATTTACATCTGTTGGCCTGTCATATCTTGGCAGAGGGACTGGTGGATCTGGGAATTCTCGTGGGTCAGCCGGAGGATTTGGTGGAGCAAGATGCCCATGCGTTGTTCTTTCCCCATGGAGTGGGGCATCTGTTGGGGCTGGATGTTCACGATATGGAGGATCTGGGGGATCTGGCGGGCTACGCCCCTGGACGTAGCCGCAGTGAGCGGTTTGGTCTGGGGTTCTTACGGCTTGACCGGCCGTTGCAGCCGGGGATGGTGGTGACGATCGAGCCTGGGTTTTATCAGGTGCCGGGGATTTTGGCGGATCGGGAAACGTGCGATCGCTACACCTCCATGGTCAACTGGGACCGCCTAGCCCAATTTGCCGATGTGCGAGGAATCCGCATCGAAGACGACGTGCTAATTACCGATCATGGCTGTGAGGTCTTGACGGCAGCATTACCTACCCAGGCAAATGAGGTGGAATCGGCAGTAGCTCAAGGTTAAGGCGTTGGGATATGACACGACTTGGCAGGTTAGATCGTTAGCCTAACCTGGGTTAATCAGCGGGCGGGCAACAAAATTCAACTCGTTTCGTTTTTTGTAACTTAACAGCCATCCAGGATTTGCATCAGCCATACTAGCGGCCATAGTTTCCTGTACGGAAAGCAGTCTGTGGATAAACTTCGATCGCCTTTTCCCGTCTTCAAAGACGCACGGGATTATCAAATCCTTTGCCTGACATTATTTCTCGGCTTGGGCGTCGCCATGCGCGACTGGTCCCTACAGCCAACCATAGTCGCCACAGCAATCTTCACCGCTCTGGCTACCCAGGGACTGCTTTCCTGGGTGATGTCACACCAGACAGTCACCTCAGACCACAAGCCAGGCTTTAATTGGCGCAGTCCCCTCATCACCGCATTGGGCCTCAGCCTCCTGCTCCGCACCGACCACGTTGCCACCATGGTCTTTGCTGCTAGCATTGCGATCGCAAGCAAATTCCTCCTCAAAACCAACAACAAACACTTCTTTAACCCCGCCAACCTTGGCATCATCGCCGCCCTCACCCTCACCAACGATGCCTGGGTCTCCCCCGGCCAATGGGGTGACGAAATCTGGTACAGCCTAATTTTCATCAGCGCCGGCGGCATGGTGCTCAAACGCGTCGGCCGCTGGGACACCACCGGCATGTTCTTAGCCAGCTATGCCCTACTAGAAGCCGTCCGTAATCTATATCTTGGCTGGACCTGGGATGTGTGGGCCCACCGCATGTCCAGCGGCTCCCTACTGTTATTTGCATTGTTCATGGTGACCGACCCCAGATCCATTCCCAATGCCCGACCGGCCAGACTAATTTGGGCAGGCTCAATTGCATTGCTGACCTTTGTCTTACGCAATCAATTCTATCTCTCCACAGCAGTCTTCTGGGCATTGTTCTTGTTAGCACCGCTGACAATCTTGCTAGACAAACTGTGGGAATCTCCAAGGTTTGAATGGAAACAGTTTAGAAAAGTAGAGTTATCATCCGCAAGATAAACAAAAAGCGTCTCACAAGAGTTCTTCTAATTTTCTTCTAATTAAAGCAAAAAACATCTACCCACATAAAACATCCTTTCTTGGGCGGTTGCCCAGCGGGTGAGGTGGGTTAACCGCTAACGCCCATCAGGGAAAATTTTGCAAACACTCCTGAAAAACCCACCTCATTGCTCCTCCGAGCAGGGGATGAGACATCGGATTCAGGCAACAAATCCTGCATTAACCCCCAATCTTTAATCTTTTTCGAGTTAGGAAACCCTCCATGACTAACCTGTTACGCATGGCAATGGTAGCCATCATCGCCATCGTCACCATCACCCTCCACCCTCAACCGGCTCATGCCTTCTGCGGCTTCTACGTCGCCAAGGCAGACACCGAGCTATACAACAAAGCCTCCCAGGTCGCCATTGCCCGCAACGGTAACCACACCGTCCTCACCATGGGCAACGACTACCAGGGAGACGTCAGCGACTTTGCCCTGGTAGTGCCCGTCCCCACCATCATTGGCGAAGGCCAGGTGGACGTTGCCGAGAAAATAGTCCTAGATCGCCTCGACGCCTTTAGCGCCCCCCGCCTAGTGGAATATTTCGACAGTGACCCCTGCGAAATTATGACCCACCTGCGACAGTTCGAATTAAGCGCCGCAGATGGTGTAGCTCGTGCCCAAGTATCCCCAGCACCCACATCTTCGGCAGCACTCGGTGTCACCATTGAAGAACAATTCTCCGTCGGAGAATATGACATCCTCATTCTCAGCGCCCGCGAATCGGATGGGTTAGAAACCTGGCTCCGACAAAATCAATACCAACTACCCAACGGAGCTAGCCAGGTATTGGCTCCCTACATTCGTCAGGGAATGAAATTCTTCGTCGCCAGGGTCAACCTGGATGAGTTTGATAGCAGTGGATACCAATCCCTACGACCGCTACAAATCACCTACGACTCACCCAAATTCATGCTACCCATCCGCCTGGGTATGCTCAACGCCGCAGGTGACCAGGATCTGATCGTCTATTTACTATCACCGCAGGGTCGCATCGAACTGACCAACTACCGCACAGTGAATATCCCCACTGATATTGACTTACCCCTATTTGTTCAGAATGACTTTGGCGAAGTTTACCCAGAAATGTTTCAGCGCCGCTATGAGCAAGAAAATAAAAATGTGGCGTTCTTGGAATATGCCTGGGATATGCGCAGCTGCGACCCCTGTTCTGCTCCCGTCTTAAGCCCGGATGAGCTAGAAGCAGCGGGCGTCAACTGGGTGAACCCATCCCCCCAACAGCGACGACCAGCCCCCGGTTCCGTCATCGCCCCGCCTCTCCCAGAGCCGTCTTCCATCTTTATCTCCCGGCTCCATGTGCGCTACAGCCGTGACAAGTTTCCCGAAGACCTGATGTTTCAGACCACCTCCAACCATCAATTTTTCCAAGGACGCTATGTCACACGCCATGCCTTTACTGGCAGCCTTGACTGTCCGGCCCGGCTACGGGAGGAATATCCTAACGCAGAAGCTCGACGTCAACTAGAGGAATGGACCGGCCAAACGTATCGGGACATTGTCAACGGTGCTGAAGATCTGGGGGAGCAGTATTTACGCAGTTTAATGACCCGGTTTGAGCAAGAGTCGCAAAATCTAGCCCGTCTGACCGGTCGGGATCTTCAAACCATCCGCCAGCGGATCAGCGACGAGGTCCCCCAGCCCACACCGTCCCCCTGGTTAATCCGATATCCCAAAAGCTAGTCTGGTGCCCACCAGACTAATGGACATCAATAGGGGCATCCCTTGTGGATGCCCTGGGGTAACCATCGGCCATGGTGGCCAGACATTAATCGCCAACCAACCCGCTAGAATAGCTAGAAATTGTGTCTAGCTATATCTATGCCCTTGCGGATGTTCAAACGATTTGGTCGGTGGCCCTACTGGTTAATGGGCTTAGTGATGGTGGTAGCATTCTCCAGCTGCTCTCTAGACAACTTCAAAGCCAGCGACACCCAAGTATCGCGCCTGGTCTATAGCGTCCTCAGCGATCCCAAGACTTTTAACTCCGCCCTGAACAATGAACAGCCCAATATTTTTGGCCTTACTTATGCGGGACTGATCACTGAGAACTATGAAACCGGCAAGATTGAACCCGAGCTAGCTGAGTCTTGGCAATTTTCCGCCGATGGTTTGGCCCTCACCTATACCCTGCGAGAGGGCCTGAAATGGTCTGACGGTGCACCCCTAACCGCCGACGATGTGGTCTTTACCTATAACGACATCTATCTAAACGAAGCCATTCCCACCCAAATTCGCGACGTTCTGCGGGTTGGCGAAGCAGGTACCCTACCCAAAATCACCAAAATCAACCAACGCCAGGTCAAGTTTGAAGTCCCCGAGCCCTACGCCCCCTTCCTGCGCAATACCGGTGTAAACATCCTGCCAAAGCACGCCTTGGCAAAGACCCTGACGGAGACAGATTCCGAAGGTAACCCCCTGTTTCTATCCACCTGGGGTACCAACACACCACCCACAGACATCATTGTCAATGGCCCCTTTAGGCTCAAGGCCTTTACCCCAGGTGAACGGGTCATATTTGAACGCAACCCCCACTATTGGCGTACGGATCAACAGGGTAATCCCCAGCCCTACCTAGAAGAAATTATTTGGCAGGTGGTGGAATCCCAAGACAGTGAGTTCGTCCAATTTCGCTCCGGCGGCCTAGACCTGACCGGTGTTACGCCCGATAACTTTTCCCTCCTCAAACGGGAAGAAAAACGGGGCGACTTTACCGTCTATAACGGCGGTCCTTCCCCCGGCAGCCTATTTATTTCCTTTAACCTCAACAAGGGTGCCCGAGGTGGCAAACCCCTGGTAAATCCCATCAAATCCAAATGGTTTAACACCTTAGAATTTCGGCAGGCTGTGGCCTACGCCATTGACCGCCCGACCATGTTAAACAACATCTATCAAGGCTTGGGCGTCCTCCAGGACTCATCCATTTTCCCCCTCAGTCCCTATTCCGCCAGCCCCGAGAAAGACGGCATTAAGGCCTATAACTACGACCTGGAAACCGCCAAAGACCTACTGCTATCCGCTGGCTTTCAATATGACACCAACAATCAACTGATAGATAGCGAAGGTAACCAGGTGCGCTTTACCCTGATCACCAATGCTGGCAATAAAGTCCGTGAAGCGATCGGAGCCCAAATCAAACAGGATTTGAGTAAAATTGGCATCACCGTAGATTTTACCCCCATCAGCTGGGGTTCCCTGGTGGAAAAACTAGGGGATAGCCTGGATTGGGAATGCCATCTGATTAGCCTTGGCGGCGGATTGGAACCCAATGGCGGCTCCAATGTGTGGAATCCAGATGGCGGCCTCCATGCTTTTAATCAAAAACCCCTACCTGGGCAAGATCCGATTGAGGGTCGTGTAGTGGCGGATTGGGAAACAGAAATCGGCCAGCTATATATCAAAGGAGCCCAAGAGCTAGACGAGGCCAAGCGCCGTGAAATATACGTGGAAGCCCAACGGATCGTCCAGGAACAGTTGCCATTTATCTATTTGATCAACCAGTACTCCATGTCCGCCATTCGGAACAAAATTCAGAATGTCAAATATTCACCCCTAGGAGCCCTATGGAATATTTACGAACTTAGCTTGGCCCAAAAATAATTGATGGATGATTTATGGCCATTGCCGATTTATGAGTGTGCCTAAAAGGGTATCAACTTAAGCCAGAAAATTCTGGCTAGGTGGGAAATCAGGGGCCAGAAGCCAGTGAGGTCCTGACTCCTGACTTCGGAATACTATCCTTGGGAAAACGTCCCACTTTGAGTTGGTACCCGCCTAAAACATTTCAAGTCTTAGCAACGTCGATTTATTTATTATTGAGTTTGTTAATAAATAGACCGCTTTGATACGGAATTGCAATGGAGCCTTAAGTGAATTGGAGGTTCTAGGGAAAGCGCCTAATACAATGGTCATAATCTGCGTACATCGAACAATTCACCCATGGATAGGCTTATTATTTCTAATCATTTTTAGACTAGGGACTGTACGGCAGCGCCTTCTGGGCAAATCCCGGTGTTGTCTCCATCAACTGACCGTTACGTCGCCGCTTTTATAATGCTACCTATGGACGATATCGCCCAAGCCTATAACGTACTGGAATTAGAGCGTGGTGCGTCACTCGCAGACGTCAATCAGGCTTATAAAGACCTCGTATTTATCTGGCATCCCGATCGGATTCCGGCTGATAACACACGACTACGCGATAAAGCCCAAGATAAGCTGAAACGGATCAACGATGCCCGCAGCCGTCTCAAGCAGTATCTGCGGGACGACAAAACCCCAGCTAAATCATCCAAACCAGCTAGAGCCAGCAATTACAACCCTGAACGCTACGGCAGTAGCCGATATCGCCCCTATAGCGAAAGTCGATATACGTCCTACGGTGCCACTAACGGTTCTGGGGCACCTACTAACGGGTCTGGCAACGGATCTGGCTCAACCAATGGGTCTACAACGGCTACCCAAAATGGTAGTAGACCCACCTCCTCTTACCGGTCGTCGTCTACAAACGGCAATGGCAGTGGTAATGGCTATAATGGCCGCACCAACGGCTCAACCTCATCAGCCCAGACAAACGGCCATAGTTCTAATCAAGGTGCCCCCCATGGGGCAGCTCACGGCTCCGACTCTACGAAGACAGGCCACAGTAATGTTAATGGCAACGGTTCCACCCCTGGGATGGAGACCAATGGTGCAGCCAGTAATAATAGTGCAGCCAAAAGTACAGCCAAAAGTAATTGGCCTAGCAATGGACGCAGCCCATCATCTAGCGGGCGCGATAGCTCCGCCTATAGCTCTGCCGCTTATAGTTCTATCCCTCGCCCCGTCACGGATGGCTATGCGGACTATATCTATCAGGTCCCCCAGGCCTCAGCCTACACCCCACCGCAGAAAGCCTCTGCTCGCAGAGATTCTGATTTGGAAGGATCTGACTTTAGGGGAGCCAATCTGAAGGAAAAGGATTTTTCAGGGCGAAACCTGAGCAAATCTAACCTAGAGGAGGCGGACCTCAGCGATGCGTTTTTGCATAAGGTCAATCTCAACCAGGCAAACTTACACAAGGCTAAGCTCTTTAGGGCCAACTTACTCCAAGCCAATTTGAGCCACGCCAACTTGCGGGAGGCGAACCTGATTGGCGCAGACCTGAGCGGTGCAGACCTGAGTGGGGCGGACCTGAGCGGTGCCATCGTCGGCTATGGTGACAAAATCATGGTCAAATTAACGGCAGCCAGGCTAACGGGCACCATCATGCCCAATGGCAATATCCATGAGTGAGATCTGCCCAATCACCGCCCCATCAGCAATTCTCATTTTGAAACATTTGTACTGAAATCAGGGCTTTCAAAGACTTTTACTCCTGATCGTTTGGACGACAGAATGCAGGGTCTAGCCATTTGAAGCCACTGAAATCAGACATTTGAGTGAGAATCATTCTCATAATGAGAATTGCTGCCGCCCCATAGTCATTTAACTCATTGATTTAACCTAGACATTCAACCGCCTTACCAATCACTGGTTCCTGTCCACCGTGATTCGACATACTCCCGCAGCGCATTACGGTTACTATCATTACGCTCTATCCGCAGCTGTTGGATCAGAGCTTTTTTTCTGGCGTGGGTCTGGTTATTGGGTTCAAGCCGCAGGAGTGATTCGACCACCTGCATGGCTTCACCATCAGCATTCAGCTGCATCAAGAGATCGCTTAATAACACTAGCGATGGCACATGATTAGCATTCTGCTGCCTGGCTTTTTCCAGTAGTCTGACCACTGAACGCAGCATATCTTCATTGTCATAGATGCTCAGGTTCACAACCTTTGCCCACCGATCACGAGCCTCTCTATAAAGACTGTCAGCAGAACGGTTGCCCTGTTTATTACCCCGTCTAAATATCATCCTAGTTACTCAATCCTCTGAATCCTAATATAGGGTAGATAGAGTGAAACCCATAGGCCATCTGGCATTATTGCCGTCAACTAGCCACCCCTTTTAACCAAGACTGTCCACAAGTAAGGACGGTTCCCGGTAAAGTTTTTTTTGCTGACCTGCGCCCCTTCGACCTTTGGTCCAGCCCTTAGGATCGTTTTGGGCCAGAGTTAGCGTTTGCTCGCATCAGCTTTCAGTCAGTTGGATTATTCCCTCCGTGTGTTCTTCCACCCACGGAATATCGATGGAGAAGGTTGTACCCACCCCTAGCTGACTTTCTACTTCAATCTTGCCACCATGGAGTTCTAAGCACTTCTTAACCACAGCTAAGCCTAGGCCAGTGCCAGATACGGATTTTACATTGTCACCTCGATGGAAGGATTCAAACAGATGTTGCTGATCGGCGGCGGGCACGCCAATGCCTTGATCGCTGACGTGAAACTGGGCATGGCCTTGCTCACCCACAATGGTCAGTTGAATTTCACTTTCTGGGGGTGAATATTTGATGGCGTTGGTCAGAAGACTCATTAACATCGCCCTGAGGAGTCTTTCATCCAGATAAGCTTCATCGCAGATTCCCTGTTGATGTACGGCTATATGCTGCTGTGCCTGGGTGTTGAACTTGACTTCCCCTACAAGTTGTTGGCAAAAGTCTTCTAAATCAATGATTTGTGGGTTAAATTCTAGCTTTCCGGCTTCAGCCCGAGTTAACAACAGGATATCGGACAATAGCTGTGCCATCGTTTTTGCCGCCGATTGAATCCGTCGGAGATTTCGCGATCGCTTGGCTTCAGACCAAGCGACATTGGGATTGTCGAGTAATTGGGCGGAGACTAAGATGGCACTGAGGGGCGTTCTTAGTTCGTGGGATGCTAAGGAGAAAAAGTTCAGCTTTAGATCGGTGATTTCCTTGGCTTGCTCAATTTCTTTATAGGTGGTTTCAATTTCCTGACGGCGATTGAGTTCAACCGCTAAACTGGCTTCTGTCTGTTCTAAGCTAGTGGTTTTCGTTTCGAGCTTTCCCAATAGGGCGTTGATGGTCTGTTGTTGTACCATCCTATGTTGTTGATGGTGTCCTAGGGTTTGCATTATCCAACCATATAAAACACCTAGGAAAATAATGCCTAGCCCAGCGACTAGACCCATGAGCCACAGCTCATTGTTGAGACTAACGCTGGTGTCCGCCATCTCTGATTGTCGTTCTATGCTACCTTCGTCCATTAAGTTCTGTAGGGCGAGGTGAATATCAATGCGGGCTTCACTACTCTGTTGGATGATGGCTAACTGGGTCGCCAGATCGAGTTGCCCACGTTTGCCCTGCTGAATACTGTCTTCTAAAATGGTGATCCAAGCTTCCGTTGTTGTTTGTAATCGTTCTAAGGCTTCTCGATAAATTAAGGCTTCTTCAAGGGCAATGGCTTCTTCCAGGCTGGCGTCTTCCTTGAGGATAGTTTCATTTTCGAGGGCAGTTTCTTCTTTGAGTAGCTGAGTCTCTAGGGAGATTTCTCCTAAATATCTATTAACGATCTCAAATTTTGTGTAGTAGCGATCTAAGTCTTCTGGCTTCCCGCTAGACAGATAGGTTTGGTGGCTGATTTCCGTTTCTGCGATCGCAACCAGTACATCATTCAAATCGCCATACCCATGACTATCTAGCTCAATCTCCCCAGGGAGAGGGACCCGATCCATAATGGCACGGCGGGCCAAGAAGGCTGTGGTTAGGAGGGTTGCGATCGCAACCCCAAACCCCACCGTTAACCATTGTTGAGTACGAGAAAAACGCATCTGAAAACAGGATAATAATTATCAATAGCGGCTACATTGAACTAAGTAAATTAAGTAGTTTTCAAGATCCACCATAGTCTAGACAGCTCGATTTAACCGTCGGTATAGTCAGAGTTAGCAACTTAAACCTGTCCCATGCGCATTCTCTTAGTCGAAGATGACCTGCAACTAGGCGAAGGATTGACTGAGGCATTAACCGACGAAGGCCATGTGGTGGACTGGGTAACCGACGGAGAAATGGGCTGGATTCAGGCCACGGACCTAGCCTATGATCTGATGGTGCTAGATGTCATGCTGCCAAAGATCAATGGTATCCATCTCTGCCGACAACTGCGGGAGTCAGGGAAACGCCTACCGATTTTAATGCTAACGGCCCGTGATACCAATACCGACAAAGTAGCGGGGCTCGATGCCGGGGCCGACGACTATGTCGTTAAACCCTTTGACCTGCTGGAACTATTGGCACGCTTACGGGCGTTGCTGCGGCGGAGCACCCTAGGGGAATCGAGTACCCTATTGACCTGGGAGCAGGTCCAACTCGATGCCGCCACCCATGAAGTTTTTTACAACGGCCTCCCGCTCAAACTTACCCCCAAAGAATTTAGCCTGCTCGAAATATTTCTACGCAGTGGCCGCCGAGTGTTAAGCCGATCGGTCCTGATCGATCAATGCTGGCCAACGGCAGCCCTCCCCGATGACGAGACCGTCAAATCTCACCTCAAAAGCCTCCGACAAAAACTAAAAAAGGCTGGTGCTTCCTCAGACTTTATTGAAACGGTCCATGGGGTAGGCTATCGGCTAAAACAGCCTGAGACCAGTCCCTAGAGGGTCTTTTTCTACTATGGGAAAGCACGGTACTGGCCTTTCCAGGCAGCCAGTTTGCCCACTAACCGATTTCTACCCGAATTATTCCCCAGATCCCTCCAAGCCGTTGCTTAGAGTAAACAGGTTGATGCAAAGAAATCTTGATTTCTAACTCACAATGAAACTAAACACTTTTTCCGCTTTACTCGGTGCCATTTCCCTACTTGCCATGCCGTTAACGTCTCCGCTTCGGGCGGAGGAACTCAGCTGTCCAGATCAATTTTCTGGCATTGAACTAAGCGATCTCCAAGTAGACCAGTTGCAAAGCCTAGAAGACCAGTTCGGCGATACCCTCGATAACGTGGCCCTCTCTCCTGAAACAGAGACCCAGATGGAACAATTAGAAAAAGCTTTCGAGGAAAAGGTCATGGCCCTACTATCCCCTGAACAAGAGCAGCAAATAGCCGAGTTAGATGACTGGGCCAACAACCGCGTTGCCGAAATTGCCCCCGAGCTATTGACAGAGACTGGCGACGAGCCAGCCCTGACGGATGACCAGGAGGCGGCCCTGGAGCTGGTGGAGGCAGAGTATGACCAAGCATTCGCCAGCCTCCTAACCCCTGAACAGCAGCAGCAGCTGGCCATCCTCGAAGCAGAGCTGGATGCCGAAATGGAGGCACTGGAGCCTGATCTAAGTGCGGAGGAAGAGACGAGTCTGGATACCGCAGAGACGCAGTTTGAGCAGGGTCTGATGGAAATTCTCTCCGAGGAGCAGCGCCAGCAACTTTCCCGTAATCTGGAGTCCTGCGGTGCGGCTGGCTTCTAGGTGAGTTAGGGGGGCGATGATCAACCTTAGCCCCCATCCACCCCAATCCCCCCATAGACGATGTGCGCCAGCGAGCCCCATCGTCTATGGGGGTGTCTGAGCCCCTGTAGCGCTGACTGATTACTGGCTAACTCCTGCTGACTGGCTCCTGCTGACTGGCTTCTGCTGACTGGCTCCTGCTAACTGGCTCCTGATTCCGCTTCATCTCAACCAGGACTTTCTGCCTGTCTCAACCGCTACCCTGGTCAACACCTTCTGGCTCAAAGATATTAAGCAGTCCCGCAATCTTTGGGATTCCGGTAAGTCTGGGCGTTAGTATTCGACTGTGCCCAGTCACTGAATTTCCATGACGGACTACCTGACCCTTAAAACGGTGATACAAAGCAAAATATCGGACCGTGAATCAGAGATGTCACTGACTGATAATCTTTGCCGGTCATATTTTCGATTCCATGGTGAACCGACTGACAAAGTTTGTCTATTTTTCCATGGGTTTACGGCGGGTCCGTATCAGTTTATCCCCATGGCAGAAGCCCTACATAAAGCTGGTTGTAACGTCTTGGTGCCCCTGCTACCGGGCCATGGTTTAGCCGGTCACTGGGGGGCGAACAATCCACCGCCCCTAGTCGATGACCCCCGCGCATACCTAAAGTTTGGACTGCAGTGGCTCAAAATTGCCCAGTCCATGGGGAAAAAAGTAGTGGTGGGCGGTTTGTCGGCAGGAGCCACTCTGGCCACCTGGCTAGCCATGGAAAAGGCCGATGCCATTTACCGCACCCTGTTGTTTGCACCCTATTTTAATTCCAGTAGTAAGGTCATCGATCTGTTTGTGAAACATGTGGATACCTATTGTGAATGGGAACGGCTTCTAGGGCCTAGCTATCCAGGGTTTGAGCTGGCTGCCCTGCGGGCGGTGCTGAAGATTGCTAATTACAACTTTAAGCGGGTGAAAGAGTCTCCCATCGCTCCCATTTTTATGATCTCCAGTGAGAGTGATCGGGCTGTTAATAACTATGATCACCAACGGTTCTTTGAGGCTGCCTTGGAGCATCAGCCCTACTGTTGGTACAACAGTTTTGATCGGGTCTTGGATATTCCACACACGATGATGACTGAGATGGAGGGCAATCAGTTTACCAACCTGTTGAATGTCATTACTCTGGCCTACATTAACAGTAACTTGACGTGGCATGAGGTGGAAGAAATTGCCTACCGCATGACCAAACGTCGTACGTTTAATTCGGTGGTGGCTGATCTCGGTTGGCAGCATAAGGTTTCACGGGATACGCCCGCCATGATGACCCTGGTGAATAAATGGGAGATTGCGGTAAAACGAGAGATGAAGCATCGTCAGCGTTTTCGGCGGGAGCGATGGGATGATTAGGTCGTTGACATTGGCAATCAACAGCAACGGTCGGCAACAGTGTAGGGTGGGCAAAACCTACCGAGGGAATTAAGGTTGTGGGTGGCAGGGTAGAGCTATTGTTAGCAGGCTGGGTAACCGAGGCACTCTTGACGCCAGCGGCAACATCGATTTTGTGGGGGTTGCATCATCCCTATTGGCTAGTTGCGATCGCAATCACCCTAATCATCCTCGTCCAACTCTCCCTCTCCCTAGTTAGTCAGCTCTTCCGGCTCACCCTAATATGGATCGGCAAATTTCCCCTATCCCTAGGGCGTTGGCTATTAACCAAAACGCCCCTAACCCCTAGTAATAAAGCACTAGAAGAACAAAAACTCACTGTTCTTCTAGCCAAATTAGAAAGCCTACAACAAGAACAAACCTCCCTTCTGATACAGATCCAATCCGCCTTAAAGGCAAGGGACATTCACCCAAATGAGTAATGTCCCCTGCCCATAGGGTCCCTAACCAATCCCTAATCGATCCTGAGCCTAATGTTGGAGTCTCAGTCGCCTATTATCAGCAACTTGATTAGTCCCCAAGGTATTATTGGGATTGGTTTTACCAGCTAAATAATGAAAAGCCGGATAATGGGCAATTAAAACCGTTCTACTCCCCTCCCTTTGCGGATCCGCCAGCTGGGCCGGTGCCACATGGTGAAATGCCCGATTATCTTGCCACAATAACCCATGACCCTCCGGCAAAATAAACGGCTCTAAAACCGCCTGATGCCCATGGAGATCATGATAAATAGCATTCTCCGCATGGGTGACATTGTCCCGCTGCAAACAAACCAACATGGCCCGATCGGCCCCATCTGAATGGATACCCTGGCCGGTCAAGCATTGATCGACATTGTCGGAATTGACATGGCTGGTTTGCACCTGGACTAGTATCAACTCTTTTTCAGGCAACTGATAGGTCTGCTGAAACGCCGTGAGCAACTTTTGCGTAGCCCTACAACCCAAAAATTCCGCAGGCAATTCTCGATAGAACCGTTTGTATCCTCCCGAAAAGTCATTGTACTGTTGGGGCTGACTAAAAAAGTCAGCCCGCAGCTGAAACCATTGCCCTTCAATACACATCACGTAGGCAATACTTTTAGTCCGTTTCGTAAAATGGCGAGAGCTGGGATCTGGGCCTAGGGAACCACAGGATGAGAGTAATTCAAGCCTCTCACATCTGCTCAATAGAGGCATGGTCAATGCCAGATTATGGTTTGAAAAAGTGGATGGAACAGACCGCGTTGCCTGTGTCTTGATCTTTAGACTTTGCATAAAACCCAGATAGTAATTTTGAACAAATAGCGAAAATCGCTACATGACAATTGCGTTGAACTGTCATATCAATATTTTTTGATATATTTCAGACAGCTGGTGTGACCTGGGTTTCAAATCGCAAGATGAGGTTACGGCACCTAGTAGTATTACCTAGAACTTTTCACCCATTACTACAGCAATGGGTGTGGTAGCTTAACGCCTTCAACGGATAGGAATTGACCTAACCAAGACGACCAACACTATAATTTGCAGATTGGCTCGATCTACCTAAAACGCCCCATCAGTGAGGTATCAACCGATGGGGCGTGAAATTTTAAATTTCTATTTAATAACATCAATGGTCAATGGTCAGAGCTCCTGTTTCCGCAGAAAGGGCACAATGGTCTCACTCACCTTCTCTGCCCAATCTTCCTGGGCATAGTGGCCCACCTGGTCCAGCTCCACATATTCCCCATCAGCCAGTCCCTTAGCAAAGGCCTCGGCACTGTCCGCCGACAACCAGGGATCCGCTTTACCCCAAGCCACCAGGGTGGGGCGTGACCAATCAGCAAAGCCTTGGGCAATTTGCTCCACTACCTGGGGAACCTTCATGGCACGAATGGTCCACATTAGGGAGCGCCCCACATCAGAGCTTTTTAGAAACGGACGCCGGTACACATCAAGATCGTCATCGGCGACTTGATAGGGACCACCACCTTCCAAGGTACGGTCCACCAAGAGAGGATCTTGGGTCATGACATCCCCAATCATAGGCCAGCCCATCATTTTGATCTTCAGGGGAATATCAGCCTGGGGCGGTAGGGGCGTATTGAGAATAATCAGCTTTTCGACTTTGTCGGGGTTCTGGGCAGCATAGAGCAATCCAGTCACCCCTAAAAAGCCCTGTACCACTAAGGAAAAACGATCGAGTTCTAGAGCCTCAATGTAATCCCCCAGGGCTTTGAGATAGGCCCCTGGGTCGTAAGCAAACTTCCGTATATCGGGTTTAGACGATGAGCCATGGCCAATCCAGTCGGGGGCAATGCAGCGAAAGCCTTGCTCACCTAAGGCTGGCATCACCTCTCGCCAGCTATAGCTTTGGGAGACCAACCCATGGAGCATGAGCACAGGCGGTTTATTATTAGGGCTATCGGGGACCAGTTCGCGGTAGACCCACTGGAGATCCCCAATATTCACGTCCTTCTGCTCGCTCTTGGCCATAGTATTTTTCTCCCACCTGTGGGAAAAAGCTTACCTCATTAGCCTGGCCCTGGGCTAGGGGCTGATTTTCTAAATAGCTTTGAAAGTAGGGTCGGCAAGCAGGAGCGATGCGCCAAAGGTTAATGGACCAGCGTTCCGGATCGGGGCTGATCACCCGATGGGGATTTTGGCTATTAAACACGATGATCGCCCCCGGTGGCAGATGATGAATTTCCTCAGACACCCGTCTGGGGCGGCGCTTTTCATAACTGTCATAGATGGCGGTATAGCCCCACTGGGTGGGAACGGTGGAAAGGTTAATGGTGACAGCCGGACAAGCCGCATAGGGATCGTCTCGATGCTCACGAATCCCCACGTCACCGTAGGCCACAAGGCCTAAGTCCGGTTTCATCGGCTCCTGTTCCGGTAGGGCAATGCGACTGGCCCGTTGATAGATGGTTTGGCAAAAATGCCAGAATTCTGCCTGTTGGTAAGCGGGCTGATAATGACGGCCACCGCTGCCTAAAACCGGCTGATGTTGTAGCCAATAGCGTTTTCGCCCTGTGCCATAGCTGGAGGTGTCGGAGGTTAATAGGCAACGGTGTTTGTTGAGATGGCTGCGGAGCTTATGCTGCTTGGCCGAGGGCAAAATGTTGATGAGTTTGAGCATTGCAGCTGCTAGGAACAATTAGAACTAAAAAATAGAGTGAATTAGCTTGATCTCTTTGATTGATTTCCATGGGCTGAATGCATTTAGCCCATTACACCGCCCATAGCTGCTGCTAGTTAAAGGTCTTGGGAATCAATGATGGCACGAACTATGAGGACCAAGCGATATGAAACGCCCCTAAATTAGTCTACAAAGCTGCCATGGCAAGGGGTAGAAATTTGGGTAAATGTAATGATTGGCAGATCCAACCTATATCAGATTATAAAGCGTATCTCGCTGGTGACTGGGCCGTTTGAGGGTGGCGATCGCCCCCGCCAAATCCTCCACCGACTGGCAGGTCCCCCCCTGGGCTCCGGCCATGGAGGTAATGTGTTCTTCCATCAGGGTACCCCCGATGTCGTTGCAGCCCCACCGCAGGGCTTCGGTGGCGGCTCCTAATCCCAGCTTGACCCAGCTGGGTTGGTGGTTTTTAATCCAGTGTCCCAGGTAAATCCGGGCCACAGCGGTGAGTAATAGGGCATCTGGGATCACCGGCTGGTCTCGCCCGACCCGACTACGCAAGGGCTTGGGGGCATCCTGCCCCACAAAGGGCAGCAAAATAAATTCGGTAATACCCGTGGGCCCGTGGGCCAGGGACTGCTGCTGTAGTCGTCGCAGTTGATCTAAATGGGCAATCTGTTGGGCTTTGGTTTCAATGTGACCCGACATCAGGGTACTCGTGGTGGGCAGCCCCAACCGATGGGCCTGGGAGACAATGGCCACCCAGGTGGCGGTGTCAGTTTTTTCCGGACAGATCACCCGTCGCACCCGGTCGTCCAGCACTTCAGCGGCGGTGCCCGGAAGGGAGTCTACTCCCGCCTGGGCCAGTTCCTGGATCACCGTGGCAAAGTCCAGATTGTCTTCCCGAGCAATAAACTGCACTTCCTGGGGTGAAAATGCATGGATGTGCAGGGCGGGAAACTGATCCTTGATGGTCCTAACCAGGCGTTGATAATAGGTCAGGGCCAAGCCATTAATTTTAGCGGTGGGGTTGAGCCCCCCTTGCATACAGATTTCCGTTGCGCCCTCGGCCACCGCCGCTGTCGCCTTGCCTAGAATAGTCTCCCAGCTGAGCCAGTAAGCCCCCGGCTGTCCCTGATCTCGACGAAACGCGCAAAAGCTACAGTGCTGTTCGCAAATGTTGGTGTAGTTGATGTTGCGATTGATGACAAACGTGACGGTGTCCCCCACCTGCTGCTGTCGCAGCCGATCCGCACCGACTCGAATCGCTTCGATCAGTGTAGGGTCTGTTTGCTCTAGTAGGGTCAGACCATCCTGGGGGGAAATATCTTCACCGTCTAGGGCGCGGTCTAAAATATTAGCTACGGTGGTGGTTATTTGCGGGGCTATGGGGGGCATTGCACTGGCAGCGATGGCTATCGAGTAGAGGATGGAATAGGGGATGGGATCTAAATACGTCTAGAAATTGTCACAATTATGGAGAATTGTTTGGGGAATTGTTTTAATATCTTCCCCCTAAATCAGCAACGGCATGTCCTAATTTGGCATGTCCTCTTCAATGCCTATCCTTTTCCTTCCACTGTAATCTTGACCTTATCCTGAAATCATTATGATTCAACTAATAGCGGGTGACATTGGCGGCACAAAAACCATTTTACGCTTAGTGAACTCGGACAGCAGCGGTCAGGAAACCCTCCATGAGCAGCGCTTTGTCAGCGGCGACTACCCTGACTTAGTGCCTATGGTAAAAGACTTTTTAGCGACAGCCCCCGGTACCCCCTCCCCCCAAGCGGCCTGCTTTGCCATTGCCGGCCCCGTGGCAAACAATCGCTCCCAGTTGACGAACTTGGCCTGGTTGCTGAGTAGCGATCGCATCGCCGAAGAACTCAACCTGAAAACCGTAGAGCTGATTAATGATTTTGCCGCCGTGGGCTATGGAGTGCTGGGGTTAACGCCAGACGATCTGCATACGCTGCAGCCAGGCATCCCCAATCCCCAGGCCCCCATTGCCATTATCGGTGCGGGTACCGGCCTGGGCCAAGGCTTTTTGATCAATTGCGGCGGAGAATATCAGGTCTTTCCCTCGGAAGGTGGCCATGTGGACTTTGCCCCCCGCTCCGAACTGGAGTTCCAATTGCTGCACTACCTGCTGGAAAAACATTCCATCTCCCGTGTTTCCGTGGAACGAGTGGTCTCAGGCCAGGGAATTATTTCCATCTATCAATTTTTACGGGATCGGGGTGCTTCTACAGAGTCCGAAACCCTGGCGGAGCTTGTCCGTAGTTGGGAGCAAGGGGCAGGCCACCGCAGCCAGCTGACTGACCCGGCCGCCGCGATTTCTCAAGCCGCCACCACCGATCGGCTGGCGGGGCGTACCATGGATCTGTTTATTGATGCCTATGGGGCAGCGGCGGGCAACCTGGCCCTCAAACTTTTGCCCTATGGCGGTCTCTACGCTGCCGGTGGGGTAACGGCCAAAAATATGGACCTGATTCGCAACGGTAGTTTTCTATCTGCCTTTGGCCACAAAGGCCGCATGAGTCCCCTATTAAAAGACGTGCCCGTCCATTTAGTTCTGAATCAAAGTGTGGGTCTGATTGGGGCCGCCCTGAGGGCTGCGCAAATTGCGTAAATCTTCCAACGCGGGGCCGCCCTGAGGGCTGCACAAATTGCGTAAATCTTCCAACGCGGGGCCGCCCTGAGGGCTGCACAAATTGCATAAATCTTCAACGCGGGGCCGCATTGAGGGCTGCGCAAATTGTGTAAACCTTTCCACTTTCCTTGCAAAACCTATCGCTACAATAAGGGACTGACTTACAAAAGCTAAGACGCCATGGCAGGGCATAGTAAATGGGCGAATATCAAGCGTCAAAAGGCGCGGGTTGATGCGGTTAAGGGGAAGGTGTTTGCTAAGTTGTCGCGGGAGATTATTGTGGCGGCCAAGTATGGCGGCGGTGACCCGGATGGCAATTTTCAGCTGCGGACAGCCATTGACAAGGCCAAGGCGGCGGGGGTGCCCAATGACAATATTGACCGTGCGATCGCAAAAGGCAGCGGTAAACTCGGCAGCGACGGCAACCTAGAATCCATCCGTTACGAAGGCTATGGCCCCGGTGGTGTGGCGGTGCTCGTAGAGGCCCTCAGCGATAATCGCAATCGCACCGCCGCTGATTTGCGGGCCGCCTTTAGCAAGAACGGCGGTAACCTGGGGGAAACGGGCTGTGTGGGTTGGATGTTTGAGCAAAAAGGTGTTGTCGTCGTAGTTGGCAATCTGGACGAAGATACCCTGCTAGAAGCAGCCCTTGAAGGGGGGGCCGAATCTTATGAACTGACTGAGGTGGATGAAGACACCCCCGGCGCAGAAGTATTTTGCCCTCCCCATCATCTAGAAGTCCTGAGCAATTATCTCAAAGTCGAGAACTACCGCGTCAAAGATATTGAACTGCGTTGGGTCCCTAGCAATACGGTGGATGTCACGGACATCGACCAAGCCAAGTCCCTAGTCAAAATGATGGATACCCTAGAAGATCTCGACGATGTTCAATCTGTAACCGCCAACTTTGACATGGGTGAGGAGATATTGGCTGCGGTCTTTTAGGATATCCAACAGAAGATTGTCTGGATAGAGATTCAGACTGTTTTATCCTAGCTTTGTCGATGGGTGGTCTGGCCCGACCCCTGTTTTAAAAGAAAAATGTCTGACCCCATAAAGCCCCCAGGGTCAGACAGCTCACCTGTAAAAACGCGGTTACACAAGAATTAATAAATCATCCAAAATGCCCCCTCGGATGATTTGTTGCCTTGCCCGTGTTCTTCAGAGTTAAACCTATTGTCACTTGCTAGATTAGGTAAACGCTTCCTCGTAAACACGTAAGTTTGAGGGGTAAAAGGCCAGATTTATAAGCCAAGTTACGTATATTCCGTCTTGTTAACTTCAATCCAGCTTCGGACACCCGTCAGCGGAAACCCATCGTTAAGGTTTCTAAAACATGATAATTAATCGGGCCAATCGTCTCACTCGTTTTCAGCTTCGTCCCCAGCCAGAACGTTTTCATGGTAAAGCATTAACAACTTATCCAATACCTTCTCAACCGTGAGGGCATCCGTCACCACTTCAATGGCATCATCCGCCTGCCGTAGGGGAGAAATCTCTCGCGTGCTGTCCTTATGATCTCGTTCGCTAATTGCTTTTGCCAGTTCGATCAGTTCAGGCACGGGCTGTTGTTGGCTGGCTAAATCTTGCTGACGACGACGGGCCCGTTCTTCCACCGATGCGGTTAAAAAGATTTTCAGCTCAGCGTCAGGAAATACATGGGTACCAATGTCTCGACCATCGGCCACCACACCACCGGCCTGGCCGTACTGCATCTGCTGTGCCACAAGGGCCTGACGCACAATCCCCTGGGCGGCCACGGCGGAGACTTGGGCCGTAACCTCAGGCGTACGAATCGCCTGGGTGACCGCAATATTATTGACAAAAACTTCGGGGGGGTGGGGCTCTGTCCCCGACTGGGTCGCAACGAGCTGAATCTCACACTTGGGGAGTAGGTCGGCCACTGCCACCTCATCCTGAGGATCACATCCCTGGGATAGGACATACCAAGTTAGGGCACGATACATGGCCCCCGTATCTAAGTAGAGCAGCCCCAACTGGTGGGCTAGCTGCCTGGCCACGGTCGACTTACCGGCTCCGGCTGGACCATCAATGGCGATAATCGGTCGTCGTGACCGTAATACAACGTTATCAATTAAGCGGGTAGTACCGACAAATGCTGCTACTGCCAACATACCAATTGTTTTTATCTCTGCTAGGGGTTCCAATGTGTGGGGATGCACCAGTTCAACATACTGGGGATCAATGGCAGGTGCTGTTTCTAGATGTTGAAACACAGTGCGAACTAGGGACTGTTGCGATCGCACCCCTGATGTTTGAAATTTGTGTTTAGCGCTGCTTAACCCCCGATAGAGTATAGCGGCTTGTCGACGTTCTTGCTCGCTTAGATATTGATTTCGAGAACTCAGGGCCAGGCCATTGGCCTCCCGCACAATCGGGCAGCCAATGATCGCCCCCGGCAGGTTCAAATCCTGCACCAGTCGACGAATAATAGCGAGCTGCTGGGCATCCTTTTGGCCAAAATAAGACCGCCGGGGTCTGATCAAACTGATTAACTTCGTGACAACCGTAGCGACACCGTTAAAGTGCCCAGGGCGATATTGACCACACAGGCGATTGGCCAACCCAGGGGGAGGCAATACCGTCACCAGGGCATCCTTATCCCTAAAGTTAGGTCCATATAAATCCAAGGCCGTGGGGGCAAAAATGCCATCTACCCCGGCAGCTGCACACAGATCAGCATCCTGATCAAGCGTCCTGGGATAGGCTTCCAGGTCTTCATTAGGGCCAAACTGCAGCGGATTAACAAAAATACTCACAACGACCACATCGTTATCCCGACGGGCCCGATGGATCAAACTCAGATGTCCTGCATGTAATGCCCCCATAGTGGGCACTAGGCCAATAGAACCCGACTGCTTTTCTCGCCAACATTGCAGTCCGACTACCGTTTTCAATAAACGCAAGATCGTTCCCCAGCAGCCTCGCCAGACACCAGATTTAACGATAGCAGACCGCCCCATCTGCTGGCTCCGAATTGATTATCCCTGATTTCAAAGATGCTAGAAATGGGTCGGGACCTGGCAGGCCCCGACCCATAGGGAAAACCTAAAGCGCAGTTTCTACTGCAGCACTTCCACTTGTACAGGTCCGACACCAGCGGACTGGAGACCAATGGCCCTAGCCGCCCCGGCGGATAGATCAATAATGCGACCATGGCTGTAGGGACCGCGATCGTTAATGCGGACGACCACCTGTTGACCATTGTTCAGGTTAGTTACCCGCACTTGAGTACCAAAGGGCAATGTGCGGTGAGCGGCCGTCATGGCGTGCTGGTTAAATGACTCACCACTGGCACTGGTGCGGCCATGAAATCCAGGCCCATACCAAGATGCCATGCCGTTGTAGCTGGAGCGTACGGCTGCTATCTGCTGAGCCGGTGGCGGCGGAGCGGGTCGGCCAATCACCTCAGAGACCGGTTCAGCCTCATTCCCTAAGAGACGGCGTAGTCGATTCGTCACCTGCAGAACATCCTCTGCCTCGTTGTCCGTGGCATCGGGCAGCTGAACGGTGTCCCCCAGGGTCACCAAAGGACTATCCCCAGCCATCACCACGTAGTTACCTTCCTGCCAATGGGCAGTAAAGGTAATGTTTTGACCATACAGTTGCTCTAACTGGGCAGATAGGGTTGCCGCATCCGCCAGGACACCATCATCAGCTTTGGCATCGGTTGTCTGGAGCCAACCAGAAACGACGTCAGTAGATTCGCCTGAGTCGATATAGGTTAATACAGGAATATTTTTGATGTAGACCGTAGCGGCTTGTCTGTTCTCATGCTGGTGGGCATTGACTCGCACGGTGGCCGTTGACCTCAGGAGGGCTTGAGACGTGTCGGTCAAGGACGGCTCTAAAGACTGATTATTGGTGGAAACCTCAATGGCTTCTTGGGAGCTGGTATCGCTGATATCTAAAACTTCGGCGTGGGAGCTGGTATCGCTGATATCTAAAACTTCGGCGTGGGCCTGTTCAAAAAATTGGGTGGCGGTAGTCAGCAAGACTGTAGCTGCTACATGCCAGATAAATTGTTTATTCATCAACTAGATGGCACTAGGCATAAGCGTCTACATCGCAGAGCGAGAAGTGGCAGCAAACTCAATGAATTGAATAGGGCAGCTTCAGGATGACGATGCATCGCGGACAAATCAAAAAAGTCAACGAGTGCCAATCTACCACGAAGGATTTCTGATTCAGATCCGCATTTTTGCCCGTGGGAACAGACAATGGCCTAGATGGATAACTTCATGGTTTCTTCACACAGTTCCGCCATTCGTCAACTGGTAAGGTTTGTAGACAGTTTTTGAGCTGTCCCACTGGCATAATTAGTTTTCGAAAAATTATGTGTCGGTTTGTAATGGTTCCAGATTATTAATGGATGCAAAAAAAATTAAAAGCGTTTTTTGGGAGGTTAGTGACTTCCTATGTTCAGTTTTCCTGACGTAATGCTCTTAAAAACGGACAAGCAGGGATAACAAATCGAGAATAAGCATTGGGGTGGGGTGGGCAGTACCCACGGTCCAAAGTAGAGTAATCAAGTTATTTCGGGTGAGGCCCATGGATTATCGGCAAGCGGGTGTGGATGTTGAGGCGGGACGGGCGTTTGTGGAGACCATTCGCAGCCTGGTGGAAGGGACCTATCGCCCTGGAGTGTTAGGGGGTTTGGGGGGATTTGGGGGCTATTTTGAATTACCTCCGGGATATGAGCAGCCCGTATTGGTTTCCGGCACGGATGGGGTGGGCACCAAGCTTAAATTGGCCCACATGCTCAACCGTCACAATACGGTGGGGATTGATTTGGTGGCTATGTGCGTGAATGACGTCCTCACATCAGGGGCCGAACCCCTCTACTTTTTAGATTATTTGGCCACGGGTCAGTTGGCCCCTGACCAGTTGACCCAGGTGGTGGCTGGGGTGGCGGAGGGGTGCCGCCAGTCGGGCTGTGCCTTACTGGGGGGTGAAACCGCTGAAATGCCAGGGTTCTACGGCCAGGGTGAGTATGACATGGCGGGTTTTTGTGTCGGCATTGTAGAGAAGAGAGCTATTTTGGATGGATCCCAGGTCCAGCCTGGGGATGTGCTGATTGGCTTGCCCAGCAGCGGTGTGCACAGTAACGGCTATAGCTTGGTGCGTAAAATTATGGCAGAAGCGCCTCGACGGCCAGAGTTAGGAGACAAAGCGGCAGCTCCGGATCAATCCATAGGCTACGGCTGGAATGAATGTCCCCAGATGCTGGCAGGTCAGTCTCTGGGAGAGGTGTTACTGGCTCCCACCCAGCTCTATGTAAAACCCGTGCTAGCGGCCCTTCAGGCTGGGTTAGAGATCCATGCCATGGCCCATGTCACGGGGGGCGGTTTTCCCGAAAATCTGCCCCGTTGTTTGGGGGAAAATCAATCTATATATATAGAGGCTGACAGTTGGCCATTGTTGCCGATCTTTAAATGGCTCCAGGCAGCGGGGAATGTGGCTCCGGCTGAAATGTTTAGGACGTTTAATATGGGTATTGGTTTTGTTGTGGTGGTGCCAGAGTCGGCGGTTGATGACGCATTGGCCCATTTTCAGCCCGCCTATCGGATTGGTACGGTAATTGAGGGGACTCTTGACGGCAATGGAGTAGTCACAGGATTACCGGAAGGTTAGGATACGTTGGGGTAAAAATTTCTTGTCTAGAAAATTTTACCCATGAGGACGGTGGGCATAGCCCATCCTAAATCCAATCGGAGGAATTGATTTTGAGCGCTCGGACAGGTAGCTGGCAACCAGCTGCGATCGCACTTTTAGCCATTATTACTGGCCTGATTTTGACCAGTACCCTAGTCATCATCAACCCTGGTCAGGCCGGGGTTTTGAGCATTCTAGGGAAAGCTCAAAACTCACCGCTGTTAGAGGGCATCCACATCAAGCCACCCCTGGTGTCCTTTGTGGATGTGTACGACATGACGGTCCAAAAATTTGAAGTCCCTGCGGAAAGTTCCACTAAGGACCTTCAAGATCTGCGGGCTCGGTTTGCCATCAACTTTCGCCTAGATCCGGCCAACATTGTCGAAATTCGACGCAAGCAAGGCACCCTGGCAAATGTGGTGGCTAAAATCATCGCTCCCCAAACCCAGGAATCCTTCAAAATTGCCGCCGCTCGCCGCACGGTTGAGGAAGCCATTACCCAACGGACCAAACTCAAGGAAGACTTTGACGATGCCCTCAGCAGTCGTCTAGAAAAGTACGGCATCATCATCCTCGACACTAGTGTGGTTGACTTGTCATTTTCCGAAGAGTTTGCCCGCGCAGTGGAGCAAAAGCAAATTGCTGAGCAAAGCGCCCGCCGCGCGGTGTATGTCGCCCAGCAGGCCGAGCAGGAGGCCCAGGCAGAAATCAACCGGGCAAAGGGTCGAGCCGAAGCCCAGCGCCTGTTGGCAGAAACCCTCAAGGCCCAAGGGGGTGATCTAGTTTTGCAAAAGGAAGCGATAGAAGCTTGGAAAGATGGAGGTTCCCAGGTTCCCAGGGTGTTAGTGATAGGTGGAGATAAGGGCAGTGGCATACCCTTTATCTTCAACATGGATAAGGAATAGGCCCTACCTTTACGGCATGATTTCGTCTAATATCCGCAACCCCTTGTGTAGAGATGTTCCATGGAACATCTCTACACAAGGGGGCCTTTGTTTGCGCACCTAACGCACATAAATGTGGATAAACCCATTGCTGTTGCGTTCGATGCTGCCAGTAAGGCCGTTTTGTTCAAACGGGTAGCGTTCTACCTCACCAGTGCGCACCTGCTCTAGGCCGGTTTCAATCTCCTGAGTGGACTGGCCATCCAGCATCCCCGCCAGGGCAACCCGCATAATCAATCGATCGTAAGACGGGGCAAACACCGCTTCGGCCTGCTGCACGGTGTTACCCCCAGCGTCATAAACGTAGGCGACAGACGCCCGATTGGGGTCTAGCTCATAGACGGCGGTGGTGGCCGATGGCGAAGTCGACTGGCGGGTGGGGGTGCCTAGACGATTTGCGATCGCACTGGCGCTGGTGCCAGGGGCAAAACCAGGGATGGATACCCCCCCATTGCCGCCACCGGGCGCTGCCGTATTAGGGTCACCACTGTTACTCAATATCAACGGTGGAGCATCGGACGTCTGGGGCGTGGTTGGTTCTGGCTCTGGTGCAATATCCGCCGTAACCTCACTATCCGTTGCCGACGTAGGAGGCGTTTCCTCAGGCAAAATTTCCTCTAGCTCCGGTAGCTTGATGTCGGGTAGTGTGACATCGGGTAGCTGCACCTCAGGCACAGAGATCTCAGGCAGGTTGGCTGTTTTCTCCCTAACGTTGTCCATGGCTTGTCGGACAGCGGTATAGACGCGATAGCCAACAAAACCCAGCCCTGTCAAGAGTCCGAGCAACATCAGCGACATTAACATCTTAAATAGGCCGGGTCCCTGGCGCTGGGGACGAGCCCTTGACCGTTCTGAGACTCGGTCTGGGGGAATCTCAGTGGCGACCGTGCGAGAATCATCCCGATTCAGACCGTAGCCGGTGGGATAACCAGGAGCAACAACCTGGGTGGGCTGGGTGGTTGAGCCGGTCTGACGCCCCCGCTGAGACAACGATGCCCCTGGGGTCGAGGATGAGGACAACAGCGTTAACCAGGTGGCAATGGACTGGGGGCGCTGGGATAGTTCTAGGGCCATGCCCTGGAGAATAGCCTGCTCCAGACCGGGACTCAGGTTGCGGTTTAGCTGCCTTGGCGGAGTGAGGGGTTGGTGCGATCGCAACACAGACGCCACAGGCACCTCCCCCGTCACCGCCGCATACAGCGTAGCCGCCAAACCATAGACATCCGAAGCCTCCGAACGTCGCGCCTTAGGCAAATACTGCTCCAGGGGAGCATAGCCTTCCGAAACCAGGTTGGTATGGGTTTGGGTTTGGCCACTAGACAGCTCACGGGCAATACCAAAGTCAATCAAAATTGCATTGGCACCATTCACCATGACGTTTTGCGGCTTTACATCCCGATGGAGTAACCCCTGCCCATGGACCGTTTGCAGCGCACTGGCGATTTGTCGAATATACTGCAAAGCCAACTCTTCCCCCAGGGGTCGACGGGGAAAGATCATGGCCGATAGGGGCTGGCCTGGAATAAAATCCATCACCAGATAGGGCCGCCCAGCTTCTACAAAAAAGTCCGTTACATTGACAATATTGGGATGCTTACACTGGGCCAGACGGCGAGCCTCCGCTTCAAATTGCTGTAGCTGTTGCCCCTGCTGCTCTTGTCTGGACGAATTTTCTGGCCAGTATAGGGTTTTAACGACCACCACCTGGTTAAGCGGATGACGGACCGCACGATAGGTTACACCAAACCCACCTCGTCCCAGCTCATCCTTAATGACATACTTGCCATTTTGGAGACTGGTGCCCACCAAGTTCGCACTGTTCACCATGCCAATCCACCCGATTCCACAGGATAATCTTTAACATAAAATTTCCTCCACCGCATGATATTGACGACAGCACAGGAACTGGGTCATATTTTGCTGCGAAAAATCTTCTGAACAAGATACTATCGGGTATCTTGACCGTTTGGATGTTGTTGGGCCAAGTCCCCTAGCCCCCCTTGCACCCATCCCCCCTCTAACCGTTGTCCATTTATAGTGTTAAAAACCTTTAACACTGGGACTAGTTTGTGCTTTAATGTCCGCTGGGACGGATGTTTTCAGAATGTTTCGGAGTTTTCCATCCATGAAGTCTGAGCAATGGCAGCGCCTTCTAAATGCGAAGGAAAATATCAAAGCGGCTCAGTTACTCGCCCACAGTCATTTTCACGATATTGCCATCTCCCGAGCCTACTACGCCATGATGTACGTAGCTGAGGCTCTGCTTCTAGAGCAAACAACGCCCATACCCACACAACATGAGGCCGTCAACAGCTTGTTCGCAGAGCGGTTTTCCGAAAAAAGCCCCCTATTTCAGCCCTACGGTGTTTATCTCAACAGCGGATTAGAAGCAAGACTACGAGCCGACTATTGCCATGACGAAAAGGCAACCCTAATCGGGGCTAAACAGCACATCAACCGGGCTAAAGCGTTCCTAGATCTGGCCAAGCATTACCTCAAAGCAGAGCCGGTAGCTGCAGGCCGAGCTGAGATCAGTACAGGCCGAGTATAGGCCCAAGGCTGGACAACGGCCCTAGGGTGATTCCTGTTTGCGGCGTTCAGCCAGCTTGAGCAAGGTTTCTGTATGGCTGGCTTTGGTAATCGGATAGAAGTACGCCAACACCATGCCGCACAGTACCAGCACCAGCGGCACCGGTCCCATAAAGAAACGAATAGCCAACAGGGCTGATTCTGGTTGCTCAGCCGCCGCCTTCACAAAACCAGAGGTCTGCAGGGCTAAACTAACCAGAAAAATACCGATAGCCAATCCCATTTTTTGTAGCAGGGTCATGAAGGCATAAAACACCCCCTCACGACGCTGCCCGGTATTGAGTTCGTCTAACTCAATTACGTCAGGCAAAATTGACCAAGGTACAACATAGGCTGTGGCTACACCAAAGCTGGCTGCGATACAGAGGCCATAGAGAAAACTCAGTTGCCCTGGCTGTAAGAAAAATAAGGCGATCTGTACGATCACCCAAATACCACTGCCTAGGAAATACAGTCCTTTTTTGCCAATGCGTTTGGCCAATAAATTACAGATCGCCATCATGAAGATGGCAGTCCCCTGTACTAACAGGGCCGCTAAAAAATAGTTATCAGCCCCCATCCAAAAGGTGACGTAAAACGGAATAATCGTGGCCGTAATTTGCAACGCCAGCCATGAACACATGTAGATGCCTACAACAAATAAAAATGGTCGGTTGCTAAAAACAGTTTTTATCTGCTGCAGAAACGAACTGCTCTTTTCGTTGCCGGTGTAATTGAGCGATCGCCCACGATAGGCGGCCTGTCGCTTGTAATAGGGAAAGGTACCCAAGACGCACCAGAAGATAGCTGCGATGGAAATCACCCCGCCCAGGGAGCCGAGTATTTGATACTGTCGTTGCGGATCGGCCACCATTTGGCTGACGATCAACCCCAGGGCTAACACTGACACAGCCCCAAATAGGGAAAATGACAGGCGAAATGACGTGAGTTCAGTCCGTTCGTCATAATCCTCAGTCATTTCAGCGGTCAGGATGGAGTATGGCAAGTTTGTCGTTGTAAAAAATATCTGAAAGACAACGGAAATAACCACGTAATACCAATACAGCGCGATTGGACTAGTCAACCCTGGCACAATCCAATTCAGGTAGAAGGTGACCCCAAAGGGTATGGCCGTCAGCACGATCCATGGGTAGCGTCGACCCCAGCGGGAGCGGGTGCGATCGCTCAGGATGCCAATAGCTGGATCATTGACCGCATCCCAGATTTTGCCAATCAAAAGCACGGAACCTGCTGTTAATGGCTCTAGCCCAGCAACATTCGTTAAAAAGATCAGAAATGAAAATGCCAGTAAGTTAGACGTTAGACCAGCCCCCAGATCCCCGGCCCCATAGGCCAATTTTACTGGCCAAGTCAATTTGGGTGGGGACTGTAATTTGTCTGAAGTTTCCATAGGGTCCGGGGAATTGTGAGAAATTATGCAGTCGCCGATTTAGAAGATAAACCGATCTAAGACACGGTACTCAGCAACGCCAACGTTATATTATTGCCCTATTTGTGTCATTCCCTATTCCCAGTTACCTATGTCAGTCCCCTCTAATCTCAAAAATTCCAACGACTCTAACGATCTCTACGTTTCCTGGTCAGACTACTATCAGTCCATTGAAAAATTAGCCATTGCGATTCATCAGTCAGGCTGGCAATTTAACCAAATTGTTTGTCTGGCCAAAGGAGGTTTACGGATTGGCGATATCCTCTGCCGTATTTATGATCAGCCCTTGGCAATTCTCTCAACGTCATCCTATGGCGGCGAAGGTAACCGAACCCGTGGGGCGATTACCTTCTCTAGGGATCTCAGCATGACCACCACCAACCTTGGTACCCATGTTCTCTTAGTAGACGACCTAGTAGACTCAGGCCAAAGTTTGCAGCGCAGCATCCGTTGGTTAGAACAACGATATGGTTTCTATATTGACGATATTAGAACCGCCGTACTTTGGTACAAAGACTGTTCAGTCATTAAGCCGGATTACTACGTTGACTATTTGGCCAACAATCCGTGGATTCATCAACCCTTTGAGAAGTATGAAGAGATGACCATTGATACGCTAATACGGGAGTCAAAAGGATAGACTGAACCATTCTTATGACACAGGTCACAAGTAAGCATCTATCTAAAATAATTTTTATACATGAACCATGGCACTATGCAGAGCCCAGCATTGCCGAATAACCCTAGGTAAAACAATGCTAGCCTCCCTACGCTTTATGTTTTTTCAACGGGAATTTGCCAGTCTCGTAACAGCGGAGTGAAATAAGTAAACAATGGTCCAGAGAAATCAAGTTATCATCCCCTCTATTTTTGTTTTGGTCGCAATTGGGATGATTGGCATAACGTTTGGACTGATTTGGCGCAGCCTAAATCAAACCTCTAATATCTCCCAGAAACCATCTGGTATTGAATCTTTGCCAGCGGCAACGCCAACGCAGCGTTCCCTCACTCAGCATACGGCCACCGTACTCAGCGTAGCCCTACGGCCAGATTCTACCCTGCTGGCTAGCGGTAGTTATGACCAAACGGTCAAGCTGTGGGACCTTAATACAGGTATGGTGCAGCGCACAATCAACCATGCGGGACGGGTCAATAGCATACTGTTTACACCTAACGGACAGTATTTGATCACAGGGGGCGGGGATGGCGATATCACTGTTTGGAACTCAGAGACTGGTGAGGAAGAACACCGATTTTCCGGTCGTTCCGGCCGAATTGTTAGCTTGGCTGTTAATTCTGATGGGACCTTGATAGCTAGCGGAGGTAGTAAAGGCACTATTCGTCTGTGGGATCTAGAAAAAAAACTGGAATCATCTACGTTGCTAGAGTCTGGACCACCGGTTAACGGTCTGGCATTTTCGCCAACCAATCCCCAGGAGTTAGTCGCTGGTGATCAAGATGGCGTTGTTACCCTGTGGAATATGCTTGATAAAAAAGCCGTCCGGACCTATAAGTCAGGAACGGATAGAATCACAGATGTTGACATTAGTCCTGATGGACAGTACATCGCGAGTAGTAGTTACGACCCCAGTATAAAAATTTGGAATTTAGCAACGGCGGCTGTTGAAAAAACTCTGACTGGCCATGATTTTGTTGTTGCTAACGTAGAATTCAGTCCCGATGGAGCAACGTTAGCCAGCAGTAGTTTTGACGAAACCATCAAGGTTTGGGATTGGGAACAATCTACAGAAAGTTGTACCTTGCGAGGGCATTCGGGATTTGTCTATGGCCTTGCGTTTGACCCACAGGGAATCGTGCTAGCAAGCGGTGGCTATGATGGCTTAGTGAAAACGTGGCCGCTGAGTGATCAAAAGACAGGCTGCTCAGCTAGCTAAGGGACAAAAGGTGGGGTATCAATTTAAGCCGGGAAATCCTGGCTGGGTGGGGATTCAGGGGTCAGAAGCCAGAAGCCGGTAAGGCACTGAAGGGACTGTAAATTAGTTTGTGTCAAAGGTCAAAACAAGATCTAATGAACAAACTACCGGAGACACGCCCAATGACCTTTCGACCCGAACTTATTGATGAACTACTCAAAGACTACCGTAACCCTGAAGACTTGATGGGAGAAGGCGGGATCTTCAAGCAATTGAGTAAAGCCCTTATTGAACGATGTTTAAGCGCAGAACTCGATACTCACAGAGAAGAAGAACGCTCAAAGCTAGAGCCAGAAGTGCCCCGCAATCGCCGCAACGGTCATAGCAAAAAGACCATCAAAGGAGATTTTGGTGCTGCCGAGATCGCAATCCCCCGCGACCGCAACGGAGCCTTTGAACCCCAGCTTATCCCCAAAGGCCAGACCCGCTTTAACGGGTTTGACGATAAAATCCTTTCTCTGTATGCCCGTGGCATGAGTACCCGTGACATCGAAGCCCAACTCAAGGACTTGTATGGGGTGGATGTCTCTCATACCCTGATATCCAACGTCACTGAAGCCGTCGAAGCGGAACGGAAATTATGGCAGAATCGCAGTCTTGATGAGATTTATCCGATCCTGTACCTGGACGCGATTGTCGTCAAAGTGCGCCATGAAGGACGAGTGATTAATAAAGCCATTCATCTGGCTTTGGGGGTAAATCTAGCGGGGCATAAGGAACTCCTGGGCATGTGGGTTACTCAGAATGAATCCTCCAAGTTCTGGCTATCGGTGCTCACAGAACTCCAAAACCGAGGAGTCAAAGATATTTTCATCGCTTGTGTCGATGGCCTCACCGGATTCCCAGAGGCGATTGAGGCTGTCTTTCCACAAACTCAGGTTCAGCTCTGTATTGTCCATCTCGTCAGAAATTCGCTCAGCTATGTGTCCTACAAAGACCGTAAGGCAGTGGCCGCTGACTTGAAGACAATTTACAAAGCTGCCACGGAAATTGAGGCAGAACAGGCTCTGATGGCTTTTGCCCAGCGCTGGGACAAACAATACCCCACCATTAGTAAGTCTTGGCTCAACCACTGGAGCCGAATTATTCCTTTCTTTGCCTTTCCTGCTGATATTCGTAAGGCGATCTACACCACAAACGCCATTGAATCCCTCAATATGACCTTGCGGAAGGTTTTACGAAATCATCGCTCCTTTCCAACGGATGAATCGGCGTTGAAGGTCATGGGCGTAACCGGTGTTCCTCGGCCATCAGTAAAGGGGCTGAAGTATTGTCAGTTGGAGGTTGTAGAGCATCAAGCAGGAAATAGGACTAGAGTTGGAATATGAACGCCAATCTAGTCCCAACAATAT
>NZ_JAYGIG010000006.1:0-93861 GCF_034932105.1 Leptothoe sp. PORK10 BA2
AGGCGCGTTTCTGATTCACTCAGGCGCGTTTCAAAGCTTTGCAAAATACTCAGCACTGCTTTTTTGACGCTCTCTGGCGTCGCTTCCCAGTCTGATTGGGCGATCTGGTGCCCGAATAGGTCAAACGATTTACTCATCCCTCAACTGTAATCGCTTCCCTAACTCCAAGATCCTTATTTCTTCGTTAACCCTGTGACACTTACAAAATCTATCCCCGTGGAACTGATGATTTCCTTTTTCAAATACATCGATTTGTAGACGGGGTCATGAATATTCAAACTTTAGTGATAGTAACAAATTATTGTCATTTCATATTATTGATTCCTCAGTTCTGTTGAGTTTTAACTATAAAATTCCTATCTATCTAGGTCGAAGAAGTATCTACTCACAATAGAAAACAACTTTCTTAAGGGTTATGAGTAGTCTTTGAAAATCTGGAGTTGACAGTTGCTCAGGCTTTATTTAATCGGGTTCAGACCCTAAATGCAGTGCCTCAATGCTGATGGCCCATAGGGTGGCAGTCCATAGAATTTAGTCATTTCTTCTGGTCCGGGCCATTCATTGTAAGAAGTGGCGATGATGCAGGATGAATAGTATAAAATGAGCCAAAGTTTCGCTTTTTTATTGAAACTTTTGGATCAATAGTATTCATTGTTTGATCCGTCAGGTTCTGTTTGTTTTTTATTTCCCTGATTGTGATATGTCTAAGTCTGATCCTGTCCAGCCCGATGCGTCACAATCCCCATTGACCGATGAACCTGGCTTTGGGTGGACCACCTATGCCGAACGGATTAACGGTCGTTTTGCCATGGTAGGATTTTTGGCCTTGTTACTATTAGAATTTTTTACTCGGCAAGACTTTTTCACCTGGTTAGGGCTACCTTAAGGACATTTCTGGTAACGAAAAACCACCTAACGACATATAGCTTGCCGGCATCACCTATGGTGTGAACTATGGGCACAAAGCTTAAAAGGTCAGCCTGTTCAGCGCCTAGGCTCCTAACAGGCTGGCCAAATTTACGTTATTTTCGAATTAGTTTCCTATTGAACGCTGATTTGATATTGACCTTGCCCTGTTTGGTCATAGGTATTGACGATCACTCGATAGTCACCGGTGTAGGGCAGGGATAGTTGAATGGATGAATTGGTGTTGTTTTCAGCAATGTCATCATTCTCAGCCAGTTTGTTGCCTTGATTATCGATTAGCAGCAGATAGGTATCGAAGTCCTGACTGGTGAGCGTAATTGTGACATCTTGCCCCTGGGGTGCGCTGAAGGAGTATTCGTCGTACAAGCTATTGTCCGCTAGGCGATTATCTTGACTGTTGAGAACGCCGTTTTGATTGACCAGATAGCCACTGCTGTTGAGGGTGCTGACGCTCAGTTCGTATTGGCCCTGTTCGCTAGCCCCATAGGAGTTGGCAAAGACAAAATAGGTGCCATTGCTGGGGAGGGTAACCTCTAGGCGGGCGTTCCGGCTATTGCCGTTATCATCGTTTTCGCCTATGTATTCCTGATTCGGACCATAGAGCAATAGATAGGAGTCGATCTGCTCACTGTTCATAACGATGCTGATGCGCTGACCGGCCTGGCCTTCAAAGCTGTGGGCGTTAAAGTAACTATTGTCAGGCAGTACGTTACTACTACTATCCAGACGAGCCCGCAGAACACTGCCGTCAATGGCGACTGGAGAGGGGGCTTGAGTTGACAGGTTTGAGCGGGAGGCGGTTGTACTGGCGGTGCCATTTGCCACGGCGGTAATAAAGGGGCGGACTTGGGGGGTAGCGATCGCAAATCCAATCCCAATATTGCCTGAATTTTCCCCCGTAGTAAAAATCGACGTATTAACGCCAATTAACTCACCATTCCGATTTAGTAAGGGACCACCAGAGTTGCCAGGATTAATTGCCGCATCTGTTTGGATTAACCCACGTTCCGCATCAATGCGGCTGACGATACCGACAGTAAATGTACCCTGCAGACCAAATGGGTTACCAATGGCAAACGCCTGCTGTCCCACCTGAGCCGAACTATTGGCCAGGGGAACTGTGGGGAATGAACTATTGCCTCCATCAATTTGCACCGCTGCGAGGTCTAAATTCTCATCGGCATACCCCACAACTCGGCCTAAAAATTCCCGACCATCTGCCAAGCGGACGGTGACTTGGCTAGCCTCCCCGACGACATGGGCATTGGTGAGCACCAATCCATCTGGCGTAATGATGCTGCCGCTGCCCGTACTATCGCCTGCATCAATCGCCACCACTGCCGGGCTGGCCTGTTGATAGACGCGCACATTGGTATCTTCATTAGTCCCTTCGGCCTGAGCTGCAGCAACTACCACCCCGTGGTTTACATCAAACTGCGTTCCGATCACACTCAAACTAAGGGCACACGCTAACAAACCAGTACAGGATTTCAGAAAGATGGAGCTCATCGCTTTTGCAGCATAGTGGACGTCCCTATAGGATACTTTCAACCCTGGAACCATTCCGGTAGCCTAGGAAATATTTCATAGAATACGCGTTCCCTATTAAGGCGCTTTATAAAAGTTGAAAATTACATCGCGTTGGACCCAGGGTTCACCCCAGGTGCGATCCCTGAAAGCTATAAATTACAACGGTCATAGCTGAAGAAACCCTTGGGGTGAACGACAAAAAAGGGAGCAACTTATTTGCTCCCTTTTTTGTCGTTTTTAATACGAAGCTTGTCCAAGTCTAGTATGGCCGTTTTGACTTAGAACAAGCTGCAGGTTTCAACTTGGGCGGTAGTAGCGATCTAGGCTAAGAGTGTAATGATAGGACTTAAGCCAGCCCAGTATTAGCACCCGGTCTGCCAGTTGCCAATTCTACTTTGACAATCTTGCCGCCCATCTTTTGAATTCGCTGCTGTTCACGAAACCAGCTGTCGTAGGGAACGAGCTTAGTAAAAAAAGTATTCTGTAGCTCGCGCTGGGTGCGAATGCGAGATTGACTCGGCACACAGGCAGTAATCCGAAACATACGCATAGCAGAGATGTCTCCTACTCTTAAACAAAAACTATTTTGCAAATCGATTGCGAAAAGCCTATTCCCTTCAGCGGTTATACCTTGACCCTGGTTCAATAGGACTCATTTTTAGCTGAACTCCAATGAAACTAGCACCGTCTAACGTAGCTAGTGACTAGACATCCAGCCTATATAAAACCTGCCATGACTTAGGCTTCGGAGCAATTGTTATGCTGCCCTAGGCAATAAGTACAGAATTAAAAGCTCGGAAGTCCGATAACCAATGGATAAGTTGTCATAATCTCTCAGCATAGATAGATTGCGACAAACTAACACTCGCTACAGACTTCCGAAACAGAGTTAGACCAGTCTAGCCGATCTACACCACATGAACTTGACCTAGCTAAGGCCAGAGCAGATGTAGTCAAAGTAAACACCCATTTCCTTGCCAGCATCAGAACCAACCAGGCTAGCGGTTACTTCTTTCATTGCTTGAATGGCTTGTACAGTTGCACCTACAGGTACACCCAGAGAGTTGTAGGTTTCTTTCAGTCCGTTGAGCACACGCTCATCCAGAATAGAAGGATCGCCAGCCAACATAGCGTAGGTGGAATAGCGTAGATAGTAGTCCAAGTCGCGGATGCAAGCAGCATAGCGACGAGTGGTGTACATGTTGCCACCAGGACGAGTGATGTCAGAGTACAGTAGCGCCTTGGCTACGGCATCTTTAACGATTTCAGAAGCATTAGCGCCAATGGCAGTGGCCGCACGAACACGCAGCTCACCGGTTTGGAAGTAAGCGGCTAACTTATCCATGGAGGACTGATCAAGGTACTTACCCTGAACGTCCGAAGAATTAATTACAGAAGTAATCGCGTCTTGCATGATCTGTATTCCTTAATGAAATTTGACGATGGGGCTCAACAATTGTGATTGGCAAATGGGAGTAATTCAAACCTGAACTACAGCATTGCGCCAACAACGTAATCGAAGTAAGAGGCGGCCTCAGCGGCATCGTCACCAGACAACAAAGAAGCTGCAACGCCCTTCATAAAGCGAATTGAATCAGCTACTGCGGGAATAGAAGTACCTAAAGAGTTGTACATCTCCTTAGCACCTACTAGACCAATTTCCTCAATAGGAGTAACGTCACCGGCAACAATACCGTAGGTGATGAGACGCAGGTAGTAGTCCATATCACGTAAGCAAGTGGCAGTCATTTCCTCACCGTAGGCGTTACCACCGGGGGAAACAACGTCGGGACGCTTTTGGAAAAGCTGGTCGCCAGCCTGCTTGATAATGCGCTCACGGGACTCAGTCAGGACCTGAGCGATGCGAAGACGACGCTCACCCGACCCAACAAAACCCTTGATGCGATCTAGTTCGCCGGGGCTCAAGTAGCGAGCCTCAGCATCAGCGTTCACGATAGATTTCGTGACAATACTCATTTATGGATTCCTCCGAAAGAATATAACCAGACAAATGATCTGGTTTTCACCTTCAAGGAGCTGAACATCACTCACTTCAGTCAAGAGGTGAGTAAAGTAGCCCTCACTTACTTTAACTCCGAATCAAGCCCGAATCTTATGCGCTGGTGCAACACTTAAATTCGCTCATTGAAGCATGCCAGTTATTGGCCAGATTCTATGAATCCTACTGTCAGCTCAGCTGCCTTCCGATAGTATTTTCCGGCATTCAGTTAACCTTCTAAGGGGGTGTGCAATATTTTGTAACACTAGTCCTCAGAATTGCTCCGGAATCATTTCTGTGTTCTGCCAGATCAAACAGAAATGAGCCATGCGCGGAGCACAGCCCATTCTGCTTAAGGCATGATTCAGATGGATGCCACAGCACCTTTGAACCGAACCTAGGAAAACCTTAGGTATCAATGGATGCTATGGGCGAAACAGAAGGACCAAAGCTGGGCACAACAACATCATCGTTTTGGCGCGTTAGCTGTTGGTACAGACGCTCTGTATTGGGGAAATTGGCTGCTGGCAGTGTGGGGAATCGTCGATAGGGTACCGTATCTTCCCCAAAGAACTCAGCGTACTCAGGGGTTTCAACCATGGTTTGAATAAACCCACGGATGCCTTGGGTGGCCAGAATTTGGTTGTATTTACGAATCTCACCCTGGTTGAGGGGGGCCCTGCCTAGGAAGTGCTTGGTGCCAAGCTCAATCACTTTAGTGTTGGGATAGGGGGCGTAGAACTCTTTCTGATAGAGATCGGAGCAGCCTAACCCTTCGATAAACTCTTTCAAGTTAATCTCACCGTTACTCAGCTTACTTTCGAGGGAAGTAAACTCGGTCTTGATGATATAGGGGGCAATATCCCGCTCAAACACTTGTCGATAGGCGGCTTGGGTGACCAAGGTGAGGTTAGCTTTGTCGAACAAACTGGTGAGCTTAAACACCTTAGACTGCACTCGGCGAGCATTAACCCCTTGCTTAATGCGCTTGTTCAGCTCAATTTCACCCGGCTGACTGCCAGCTGCACCGAGTTCCACAAAACGAGGCACGCTGGGTTTAGCGATGGGCTTGATGCCAGTGCCACCCACGCTGCCGGCGCGGAAGTTCCGCAGGGACTGGCCCGCTGGAGTGATATAGCGCTCATAGGGAATGGTGTCATCGCCAAAGGATGCGGTGTATTCGTCGCTGTCAATTAAGGTGTCTACTAGGGCATAGAACCCTTGCTTGGCGCAAATATCAAAATACTTGTTGGTTTCCTGGCGACCATAGGTGGGCCGTCCCAATAATCGCCGGTGAATATATTCCACCGACTTCATGACGTATAGGGATGTCCAGTAGGTCTTACGGAAAGCTGCGGACTTGGCCAATGCCCGAATAAAGTCACGCAGACAGATATCCCCGTTTTCTAAGCGATTTTCGGCGGATTTAAGCTCTTGACCGGCGTAGATATCACAGCCAAATACTTGCCGATAAGCCGCACGAATGATTGTCTGGGTAGAACTTTCGGCGAACTTGACGCTGGCCCCATTGCCCGAAGGAATTTGATCTAGTTTGAAGACCTTGGGACCTAAACTACCTGGAGCTTTAGGTCGAGCGGCCGGGTTACTGATCTGGCTATCGATGCCTGCACCGCGACGAATCAAAATACGGCGGGTGTCTTTTTTAAAGGGGGCAGGACTACTGCTAGGGTTGCGGGTCTCTTTTGGAAAGATGGCTCCAAACTGGATTTCCAGCGGATCGTTGCCGGACCCGTAGGGATGCTGATCAGGCAGGGGCTGATCGTAGGCAGCGAAGGTGGTGAGGAACTGGGGCACCTTGCGGAACGGGGCACTGTAGTTCAGCAAGTTTTGCTGAGGTCCCCAGTTCCGGCATTCCTGGGCTTCTTGTCCCAGGCCACGCAGGTAGGGGACGGTTTCTTCGCCAAAGTAGTCGCCGTATTCATTGGAGTCGATCAGGGCATCCACTAGGGCGGATAGGCCGCCATTGGAAACAATGGAGAAATACTGCTGGACTTCTTCGCGAGAACTGGGGCCGCGACCCAGAATATGCCGGAAGGCTAGTTCCAAAGCCCGACTGTTGATGTATGGCTCAAAGAAATTTTTCCGATATAGGGGAGACTTGGCCAGACGGCGGATAAATTCTTTCATGGCGATTTCGCCATTTTTGACCTTGGATTCTAGATCGGATATATCCAGGGAGTAGGCCCGTTTGATGTCACGCTCGAACACCTGGCGATAGGCGGCCTTGACCACTGAGTTTTTCTCAGATGTGGATAGGCCCGGTTTCATCACAAACTTGGGCCGACGCTCAGAGGCGTTGAAATAGATTTGTGGCAGCTGTAATCCCTGTAGGTCCTTGGATGGACGCTGACGGACCTTGTTGGAAGGGGCGGGGGCTTTGAACTCTTCAACTAACACGTTGAAGTAGGACCGGATCAGCTCTTGGGCTTCGGTATCACCCCGAAAATATCCAATACTGGCAGCCCTCATGGTCTGCAGTGCCACGACGGTGGCAGCAGAAGAACAGGCGTCTTCGATGATTTCTCGTAGGCCACGCACGTTGACTGAAATGATGTTGGGGTCTCCTGCTACCAGGGCGTAGGTCAAGTAGCGGAGGAACCAGCTCATGTCCCGGAGGGACTTTTGCATGTTTCTGGGGCCATACCGGCCGACGTTGATGGGGCGGAACCCAGCGGGGGTGGTACCTAGATCGCCACTGCTGCTGACCAGGCCCCTTAGACCTGAAAACAGACCACCGCTGTTGGCACTTTCAATGAAGGCTTCTGGACTGGGGTCGTTGGAGTTTGCCATGGTTAGGGGCTCGGGCGCGGATTCGACCCTCTCCAGGTAGGTCAGGGGGGAGCCGCCGGTAAAGATACGGTTAGCCGCTTGAGAGACGATCAGTTCTGAATATTGGGTGATCAGCTGTGCGATCGCAATGCGCTTGCGGCCCGACTTAAAAAAGTCGGACAGTTCCCTCAGCTCACCCCCCTCCATGTAGCGGTCTTGCTGCTCGGCCTGGGTAATCGTGGTAACCGGCAAGGTTTGATAAAGTTGTGGCCGCGCTAAGGAGCTTCCACCACTAGCAGTTACAGTCATTCCTTTTCAAAGGCTCCCTTCTAATAATTGATTGCAATGGGTGATTGCATCAGACCCCTCCCTCAGCACCGAGCGGCTCAGATCTTAGGTAACTCAGAACTAATAAGTAACTCCGAGCTAATTGATCTAGCGCATTGGCTTACACCAAGCAGTTAACGGGCTGATCGGCTTTATGTGACAGTTCCAGATTAAAACGATTGCGGAACACCAAGATGATTGTCTCAAGACTGTGTAACATCTTGTAAGTAGCCCACTGAGTCATCATAAAAGACGGTGTGCAAGTGAATGAGAGTAAAGATAAGTTTTGTTACTTGAATTTACGAAGCATGGGCCAAAAAATGCCAGGCTTAATTCCGTAGAGTTTTGAGTTTGACTGGGTTTAGAACAACTTAAAACTCAAAACTGAGCACTCCAACCTACGTATTCCATGACTGCCGAAAACGAAGCTGCCGTTAGTGCAGCAGTAGCTAAGCTTTACGATACCTATCCCTTCCCGCCAGAGCCTTTTCTCGATGAACCCCCACCTGGCTATAACTGGCGGTGGTATTGGCCAACGGCCTACAACTTTTGCACAGGTAAGCTACCCGCAACAGAGCAGGTCAGGATTCTCGATGCGGGTTGTGGTTCAGGTGTTAGCACCGAATACTTAGTCCATCTCAACCCTCAGGCCCAGGTTACCGGTATTGACCTCAGCGCTGGCACCTTGGAGGTGGCCCGTGAACGCTGTCAACGCTCACGGGCTGACCGAGTAAACTTTCACAATCTCAGCATTTATGACGTGGATCAACTTGAAGGGCAGTTTGATCTGATCAACTGCGTGGGGGTGTTGCATCACATGCCCGACCCCATTCGGGGCATTCAAGCGCTAGCCCATAAGGTTGCCCCCGGCGGACTCCTGCATATATTTGTCTATGCCGCTCTGGGGCGGTGGGAAATTTCCCTGATGCAGCAAGCCATAGCCATGCTGCAAGGGGAGCGCCGGGGAGACTATCGAGACGGGGTAGCCGTAGGCCGCCAGCTGTTTGATGCGCTGCCTGAAAATAATCGCATTGTCAAACGAGACAAAGAGCGCTGGGCTTTGGAAAATCACCAGGATGAATGCTTTGCCGACATGTACGTCCATCCCCAAGAAGTGGACTACACCATCGATACCCTCTTTGAACTAATCGATGCCTCGGGTTTAGAGTTCGTCGGGTTTTCTAACCCCCAATACTGGAGTTTGGAGCGATTGATCGCCAAAGCCCCTGACATGATGGCACGCGCTCAATCCTTGGAGCCGCGCGCCCAATATCGCCTGATTGAACTGCTCGATCCTGAACTTACCCACTATGAATTTTTCTTGGCGCGTCCTCCATTACCCCAGGTAGATTGGGCCGACGATCAGCGGCTGCTGTCAGCCTGTCCAACCCTGACCCCTTGTCTTTCCGGTTGGCCTAGCCGGTCCTTTTTTAATCCTGACTACCAGTTGGTAACCGTGAGTGAAGGTGAATACTCCTTTTTGCAAGCCTGTGAGGCGAACGATGGCAAAAAAACAGTGACTGACATCTTGTCAGAGGCTCCATTGGCGCTGTCAGATGTGCGCTCATTGCAAACCCGGCAATTAATTCTGCTGATTTCCCCAGATTGATGATCAGATAAGTCACTGCATAGCGGCTGTAGGATAAGACCCACCTATTTAGGTAATGCCAGATGGGGGACTTATTCTACAGGCAGCAAAAAACACTTATCTGTGGTAAGCCCGAGGGATTGGTATTAAGTATTGTTAGCTTTAAATGATATGATTATCCTCGGCTTGCAGAAAGGGCTTCGGCCCTTAATGTTAAGTTAAATGGGCCGGTTTAAGTGATTTCTGTGAACTTGCCAGACGAACCTCTTAGAGATTCATCCATGGATGAAAAAAATGACGTAGAAGCCCTTAGTGCCGATGCGTCGGTTTCTGGAGTTATCTCTCCAGAGCCAGACTCTTCAATGGAAGAATACTATCAACTTCAGAATGAGTTGCTTTTGTTGACACTCTTGCTGATGGTAGTAGTCTTCATTTCGGTTTGGATGGCCTACTCCCTAAACACATCTCTCAATTACTTAATTGGGGCTTGTGCGGGTGTGGTTTACTTAAAATTGTTGGCTAGAAGTGTTGAGCAGCTTGGCAGGCAGAAATCTAAAGTGGGCAAGAATCAGCTTGCTCTTTTTATTGGATTAATAGTAGTCGCAACCCAGGTGGAGCAGCTACAAATCGTCCCAATTTTTTTAGGTTTCCTGACTTATAAAGCCGCCCTCATTGCGTACATGTTCAAGGCATTGTCAACGACTTAATTAGGTTGGAGGCGTGCGCTGGCTGTATTAGTCGCTAATCATTTGATCTGGTGTTTTTTGGTCAACCTAACCTGAATTTAAGATGCTAAGTTTGCTGCACTTTGATGTGTTGCCGTTAGCGAAGCTGGAGGTAGGTAATCACTTCTATTGGCATTTAGGAGGACTTCAACTCCATGGCCAGGTCTTCTTGACTTCATGGTTCGTGATTGGACTGCTTCTGATTGCTTCAGTATTGGCAACCCGAAATATGCAGAGGGTGCCCCAAGGTTTGCAGAACCTGATGGAGTATGTCTTTGAGTTTGTCAGAGACATTGCTAGAAATCAGATTGGCGAAAAGGAATACCGTCCTTGGTTGCCATTTGTCGGCACATTATTTCTGTTTATCTTTGTGTCCAATTGGTCGGGAGCCCTTCTCCCTTGGCACGTCATCGAAATTCCTGAAGGAGAGCTTGCTGCTCCAACTGGTGATATCAACACTACGGTTGCCTTAGCTTTGTTAACATCTCTGGCATATTTTTATGCAGGATTTAAAAAGCGAGGTCTGGGATATTTCGCTAAGTACATTGAGCCAACGCCAATCTTGCTGCCAATTGCAATTCTTGAAGACTTTACCAAGCCACTTTCCCTGAGCTTCCGTCTCTTTGGAAATATCTTGGCAGATGAGCTTGTAGTTGCGGTTTTGGTGTTGTTGGTCCCTTTGTTTGTCCCCTTGCCCGTTATGATGTTGGGGCTGTTTACCAGTGCTATCCAAGCATTGGTGTTTGCTACCTTGGCTGCAGCTTACATCCACGAAGCTTTGGAAGGGCATGGTGACGAAGGTCACGAGGAACATGCTTAGCATTTATTGCTAAAGCGCCTCTATTCGCAGGTGATTTGTATACCTGTTTTTACTGACTCTCAGTCTTGTTTGTTTCGTATATACCGAAAAGGAAATACATTATGGATCCGTTAGTTGCTTCTGCTTCAGTCATCGCTGCCTCTCTAGCAGTTGGTTTGGCCGCCATTGGTCCTGGTATTGGTCAGGGTAATGCTTCTGGTAAAGCGGTTGAAGGTATTGCTCGTCAGCCTGAGGCAGAAGGTAAAATCCGTGGCACCTTGCTGCTGACTCTTGCATTTATGGAGTCTCTTACCATCTACGGTCTGGTTATTTCTCTGGTACTTCTGTTTGCCAACCCCCTTGCTTAAGGAAATGGGCGTTAAGGGTACTATCTGAGTTTTTCCCCCTTTGGGGCATCAATGTTCTCTGGGTAGTGCCCTCTCAACCTTCATTATGTTTTATGCAACCTGGGTTGAGTCAATAAACACTTTTTTCTTTAAATTTCTTGCGCTTTGGTGGGTTCTCAGGTTTAGGGAAATCTAAGGATGTTTGATTTTGATGCAACACTGCCTGTAATGGCGTTGCAATTCGTACTATTGACGTTTCTTCTGAATGCGGTTTTCTTTAAACCCATCTCGAAGACGATTGATGAGCGTGACGGCTATATTCGCGATAATAAAGCCTCGGCTGCAGAATATTTGGCAGCGGCTGAAAAGCTAGCTAAACAATATGAGGATGAACTCGCTGGCAGTCGTAAGCAGGCTCAGCAATTAATCGCTCAAGCTCAAGCTGAAGCTAAAGAAGTGGTTGATAAGCAGGTTGCTCAGGCTCAGGCTGAAGCTCAGCAACAGCGTGAGCAGGTTCAAAAAGAGCTTGATCAACAAAAAAACGAGGCATTTCAAGCGCTTGAATCGCAAGTGGATGTTTTGAGTCAACAGATTTTAGACAAACTGCTAGGTGCTCGAGCTGCTTAGGTGCATCATTTTGGCCTTTTGACTCGCTGGAGTTTAGGGAGCCACATTTTTTAAGGATTATTGGCGCGCAGTGATTGCTATGGTTGAAAACTTTTGGCTACTGGCGACTGAAGAAGGTGGGTTTGGTTTAAATTTCAATATTTTAGAAACCAACCTAATCAATCTTTCTATTTTGGTCGCCCTAATTGTCTATTTTGGACGAAGCTTTTTAGGTGGCATTATGTCCGAGCGTCGTTCGGCTATTGAGGCGGCTATTCAGGATGTTGAAAAACGCCAGAAAGAGGCTTCAAAGGCCTTAGTCGAAGGGCAGAAGAACTTAGCTCAGGCGCAGGCTACAGCGGCGAAGATAAAGTCTGATGGCGAGGCGTCCGCTAAGGTAGCCAAAGACAATATCTTGGCTCAGGCATCCAAAGATATCCAGCGCATGAAGGACGAAGCTGCCCAAGATATGACTGCTCAACGGGATCGTGTGGTAGCTGAATTGCGCCAACAGATTTCTGCCCTTGCGGTTGAGAAGGTTGAGGCGCAGCTGCGGTCACATATAGATGAAGGCGTTCAACAGAAGCTGATTGATCAGAGTATTGGTCTATTGGGAGGTAGCTTGTGAAGGATAGCGTGGTGATTGAGGGCCTAGTAGCCCCTTATGCTCAGGCTCTATTGTCCATTGCTCAGAATGGTGATTTGACCGATCGTTTTGCCCAGGATTGCCTCTCAATCCGCAGCGTGTTGGCCTCATCTCCTGAGTTGACTCAGTTGCTTGAGAACCCAATTGCTAAGCCTGACGTTAAGAAGGGCGTTCTGCGTCAGATATTGGGTGAAACCCTGCATCCGACAATGCTGAACTTTGTCATGTTGCTGGTGGACCGAGGCCGGATCCCTTTTGTGGGGGCTATGTGCCAGCGTTACCAGGAACTATTCCGTGAGCTAAATCAAATCGTTTTAGCTGATGTGACTTCTGCGGTACCCCTATCTGATTCCCAAAAGGATTCGATTCGCCAGAAGGTCGTCGCTATGACGGGAGCTCAATCTGTAGAGTTGGAAACAGCTTTAGATTCTGAGTTGTTAGGTGGCGTCATCATCAAGGTGGGTTCCCAGGTGATAGATGCCAGTTTGCGAGGTCAGCTGCGGCGTATCAGCATTCAGTTGGGTAGCGCTTCTTCTCGCTAGGGTGTTTAGGTTGAGGACATTCTGTTCTTGGCCTGTGTTTGGAAGGCGATGTGGTTAAGACTGGACATTTTAAGCGTTAATCTTATCAGCGCCAATCTTAGTCAAACATTGTTTAAGTTGATTTTTTGTTGATATCTGAGTTAATAGAGCAACTCCCATGGTAAGCATCAAACCTGATGAAATCAGTAGCATTATTCAGCAGCAAATTGAGCAGTACGACCAGGATGTCAAGATATCCAATGTAGGTACTGTGCTGCAGGTAGGTGACGGTATTGCCCGCATCTATGGCCTTGATCAGGCTATGTCCAGTGAACTGCTTGAGTTTGAAGACGGTACTATCGGTATTGCCCTAAACCTGGAAGAGGATAATGTGGGTGCGGTACTGATGGGTACTGGCCGCAACCTTAAGGAAGGCAGTTCGGTTAAGTCCACTGGTAAAGTGGCGGAGATCCCTGTGGGAGCGGCCATGTTGGGCCGTGTGGTCGATGCCTTGGCCCGTCCCATTGATGGTAAGGGGGACATTGCCGCCACTGAAACCCGTCTGCTGGAATCACCCGCCCCTGGGATTATTGGCCGTAAATCAGTTTATGAGCCTATGCAAACGGGAATCACTGCGATTGACGCGATGATTCCTGTTGGTCGTGGTCAGCGTGAACTAATTATTGGTGACCGCCAGACGGGTAAAACTGCGATCGCAATCGACACCATTCTCAACCAGGCCGACCAAGACGTGGTTTGTGTCTACGTTGCCGTGGGCCAAAAAGCAGCCTCGGTCGCCCAAGTGGTGGGTTTGCTAGAAGAGCGTGGTGCCATGGCTTACACCATTGTGGTTTGTGCCAGTGCCAACGACCCTGCGCCGCTCCAGTTCTTGGCTCCCTACACCGGTGCAACCCTGGCCGAGTACTTTATGTACCAGGGCAAAGCGACGCTGGTGATCTACGATGACCTGTCCAAGCAAGCCCAGGCCTATCGCCAAATGTCTTTGCTGCTACGTCGTCCACCTGGTCGTGAAGCCTATCCTGGAGACGTATTCTTTATCCATTCTCGTCTGCTAGAGCGCGCTGCTAAGCTGAGCCCAGAATTGGGTGAAGGTAGTATGACCGCCCTGCCCATTATTGAAACCCAGGCAGGTGACGTTTCGGCTTATATTCCCACCAACGTCATTTCCATTACCGACGGTCAGATCTTCCTCTCCTCTGACTTGTTTAACTCCGGTCTACGCCCTGCCATTAACGCCGGTATCTCCGTATCCCGTGTGGGTGGTGCAGCCCAGACTAAGGTCATGAAGAAAGTGGCCGGTAAACTCAAGCTGGAATTGGCTCAGTTTGACGAGCTGCAGGCCTTTGCCCAGTTCGCCTCTGACCTAGATGCAGCTACCCAAGGCCAGCTGGCTCGTGGTGTTCGTCTGCGGGAACTCCTCAAGCAGTCTCAGTACTCTCCCCGTTCTTTGCATGAGCAGGTAACTGTTGTATACGGCGGTATTAACGGTTTGTTTGATGATGTCCCCGTCGAGAAAGTTGCTCCCCTCGTGGCCGAGTTGTGTAACTACATCAACACCAGCAAGCCTGAATTGGTGAAGGAAGTCAATGAAGGCAAAAATATGACTGACAAGGTTGAAGCCTTGATCAAAGAGTCAATTGCCGAGTGTAAGCAGTCCTTTATGGCGGCATAGGAGGGATCGGCCCAGCTCCCCCATGCCCTGATGGGTTGGGGGAGTCAGGCTAGAAATAACGCGTATGGCTAATCTCAAATTTATTCGTGACCGTATTCAGTCGGTCAAAAATACTCGGAAAATCACTGAAGCAATGCGCCTGGTGGCGGCGGCGAAAGTGCGTCGCGCCCAGGAACAGGTTGAGGCGACTCGTCCTTTTGCCGATCGCTTAGCCCAGGTGTTTTTTGGTCTTCAAACTCGACTCAAGTTTGAAGATGCCAATCTGCCCCTATTGCAGACCCGCGAGGTCAAAAATGTTGGCTTGGTGGTTGTCTCAGCCGATCGCGGCCTATGTGGTGGCTATAACAGCAACATCATTCGCCGCGCTGAGCAGCGGGCTAAGGAGCTAGATGCGGCTGGTACGGGCTATCAGATGATTCTGATTGGACGTAAGGCGGTGCAGTACTTTAAGAATCGTAACTATCCTATCGATTCTATCTTTGAGAATCTAGAGCAGATTCCCACGGCGGATGAGGCTTCTAAGATTTCTGATCAGGCCCTGTCTTTGTTTTTATCGGAAGAGGTCGACCGTGTAGAGTTGATTTTCACTAAGTTTGTTTCCTTGATTAGCTCTCGTCCGGTGATTCAAACATTGTTGCCTCTAGATCCCGAGGGTCTGGATAAGGAAGATGAAGTCTTCCGCCTCACCAGTCGTGGTGGCCAGTTTAAGGTTGAACGCTCAGCGGTGGAAACTGAAGAAAAGCAGTTGCCCCAGGACATGCTCTTTGAGCAGGATCCGGTGCAAATTCTGGATGCATTACTGCCCCTATATCTGAATAATCAGATTTTGCGTGCATTACAAGAATCTGCTGCCAGTGAGCTAGCGGCTCGGATGACGGCGATGAACAATGCTAGTGAAAATGCTAGCGATCTGGTCAAAACCTTGACCCTTGACTACAACAAGGCCCGTCAGGCTGCCATTACCCAGGAAATTCTGGAGGTAGTGGGTGGTGCCGCTGCCTTGACCTAGCTGGTCTCGTCTAGCTGGACTATTGGTGCTAATGGAGTTGCTCTAAGTTTTAACCCCATATGTGTGGCAGTGCTACGGCACTGCCTTTTTTTTGCCCAAGGGTCGTAAAGGGGTTTTCCCTTTTTTAAAAAAGGCTATATCCTGAACTCTATGGCAAAGGCTCTGGGGTAAATGCTCTGGTGATCTGGGGGTGGTGTTACATTGGCTGCATAACTCCGTAGTTAAGGATGTGATGGTCCTGGGCTAATGTACTGCATGCCATAGTTACTCAATGTCATCGTCAACTGTTGTGGACAGTGCCCATGGTTAATGAAGTATCTCAGTGGTTAGCGGAGATTCAAACGTTACAGCAGCAGCTGCAACTTCTTAGTCAAGAACGGGACCAAGCCTATGCCAGTGCTGCTAACTGGCGGAGGTTATATGAATCCGAGTCCGAGCAGCGTCGGAATGATTCGGAGAGAAGTCAGACGCGGATTCGGGCCTTGGCCAATCAGTTGACTATGTTTCAGCAGGCCCCTGTGAATGGTGAAGCCTCTGCTGATTTGGCTCAGGTGTTAGCGGATGTAAACCAGGTGGAGTCAGTGGATGCGTTGCGATCGCAATTAACCGATGCCCTGACCCTCTGTGATCAACTTTCCAATGCCCTGAAGGCTGAGCAAGCTGCCCATGAAGAAACTCGTCACAGCCTCACCACTGCCCTAGGCGATACCATTGACCTGCTAGCCAAAGAGCAGGCTTCTATCCCCGCTGATTAAATTAGGCTGATTAAATTAGGACCACGGGGCTATCTTGATTTAGGCAAGATAGTCGGCAAGATAGTCAGTTATGGTCCGTGGGCCCACGGGTAGCTAATGATTATGACTATTTTCCCCCTGGAGACCCCTGGCCCACCTTGGGACCCCTTGGTAATCTGTTATGTCTCCCTTGGTGAGTCTGGGTTCGCCTAACCCATCAGGACAAGTTTAGACAGGTATTACGGGCCAGATTAAATATTGGTATCTTTTGATGAAGTTATACGTGGAACTTTTGGGATACAATCCTAGTCACAACTGCGCTAGGTAGTTATTACTAGCGACAAATAATATCAATCATATGAAATACATTTCTGTGAATAAAACAATTACTGAGTCTGTTTCGAGTACAAGCAATGCTAGTCGTGAGACTCAACCAGCCTCTGACGATAAAAAAATCTATTTAGCTGAGCTGAAAAGCTACCCCTATCAACCCAGTATTCAGGTTGAAGTTTTGCACCTACAGGCTGAGGCCGATGCGTTATTGCTGCAGCTTAAGACCAGGTGCTGTGAATAGCAGGTATTTGTTGGAATTTTCTGACATTTGATTGAGCTAGCTACGTTTGTGGGGCTTGGCTAGTTACTTTTGTCTTTTAGACAAAGCGGAATTGAGACAAACTCAAGCAATTCAGGGCAGAGTCTATCTCCTGTCTGTTAAGTAGTATTGCCTTGATGGTCAGGTCCTATTAAGAAAAGCAGCGGATTCGGTTCTTGGTCTTGCGAGACGGCATACCTTGGGAAAGGTCTAATCCATTTCTATCTGTTGCATGAGCTACCAGCGCTTTTCTTTGTCGGCTCCAAAGATGTCATCTGGCAGTCCGCTGCGTCCCCTGAATTACCACGATACCTATACCTGTCCGGTATGTCGGCATGGTGAGCTGTCGGTGCTGATCCTGACCGATGCGTTTGCTTGTAGCTTCTGTCGACATATTTTTACGGCCAATCTGGAAGCTCAGTCGCTTCAGATGTTGGACGGGACTCGGCCAATGGTTTGGTTTTGGACGGGGCAGCGCTGGAGACAGAATGGCCGTACTGATGCACGTGTAGCAGCGATTGTTTGGCTCTTTGCCCTAGCGATTTCTTGTTTACCCGCTCTGTTGGTAATTGCTTCTAACTATATGTTTCCCCCTATTGATGGGGCTGGGGTAACTCGGTTTTCGGTCATTTGGACGGTGGCTACGTTGTTGGCCCATGCCGGCATTGTGTTGTGGCTAATTGCTGAACACTATCAGTGGCCTTGGTATGTGGCCACCAAGATTCGATTCAGTCGTTGGTTTGGTGACAGCTGGGTTGGCGATAGCTGAACGTTAGCTCCTTTTGTCGGTCCTTTGCTTTAGGGTGACAGCGATCTTTGATCCTTTTGTAGGCCCTTTGCTTTAGGGCGCCAGCGATCTTTACAGGCTAAATTCGGTTAAATCCTAGAGGTCAAACATGCGTTTAATTCGATTTCTGGCCCAGATCACCGGGTTAGCATCGTCCTCGCTGGAGTCCACTAGGTTGAGGGCACGCATTTCCCGTTGGCGTTTGGCCAGTTCATCTCGATGTTGGGCCATGGTCTTCATCACTTGGTGGGATAGGTCGGGATAGCACCGCAAGAGATCAGAGAAGCTGGGCTGATTGATCACAAATAGTAGGGCGTCCTCCGATACTCGGGCCATGGCGGTACGTGGCACCCCTAGCAGTAGGGCGACCTCACCAAAAAACTGGCCGGGTTCGATGGTGGCGAGGTGGCGGTTTAGTTTTTCTGCCAGAATCTCGATTTTGCCCTCCAGCAATATGTAAAACGAATTGCCTGCGTCGCCTTCGTGAAACAGGGTGGTCCCGGCAGGACTGCGCTGGCGATGACCAATCTCAATCAGCTGTCGGATCTCGAGATCGGTGAAGTTGGCAAAGTAGCTGACTTGGCGGAGCATGTCTTTGAGGGTGATGGGCACGGGCAATGGGGGGCGGTGCTGCAGCGCCAGTTGTCGATTAAAGAAAGGAGTTTTGCCTTCGCTGTTGTCCTGGGGGGGGAGGTTGCGAATCCATACGTCCCGCTGAGGAAAAGCAATTTCGATGTTGTGCTGCCGGAGGTTGTACTCGATGGTGAAGTGGAGTGCACTTTGCACATTAAAGCGCTGGTTGACGTTCACCCACACCCAGAGTTCAAACTGGAGGGCATCTTCGCCAAAGGCCATAAACATGGCTTTAGGCATGGGCTGGCTGCAGATGGCGGGTTCCATATGGGCGGATTTTAGCAGCAGCTCGGTGACGAGGATTGGATCGCTGTCGTAGGACACGCCAACGGGAATTTTGAGGCGGGCAATGGCGGTGTTGTGGCTCCAATTTAAGACCCGGTTTTTGATCAGTTGATTATTGGGAATGACCACATCGCCGTCGTCCAGGGTACGGATAATGGTGGATCTGAGGTTGACTTCGACAATGCGTCCCACTAGTCCCTCAAATCGATAGTCGTCCAGTTCCACTAGGTCGTCGACCTTGAGGTTGCGTTCAAACAGCATGATTAGACCGCTGATAAAGTCGTCGGCAATGTGCTGCAGGCCAAAGCCAATGCCTACACCCAAGCCGCCGAGCACAATGCCTAAGGAGCGCAGGTTAATGCCGGAATTTTGGACGGCGATGAGGATGGCGATTGCCCCTAGGGCATAGCTCACCAGGGTAGCAATGGCTTCTCGGTTATTGGCATCAATGCCCGCCAGCAGTTGCCGTTTGAGAAATCGTTTCACCAGACCAATGGCGAACAGGATAAACGTTAGCCACAGGGTCAAACTCAGTAGGAGCTTGAGGGTTATTTCCGTATCGTCACCGAGCCTGAAGAGCCTGGCGCTAAGTAGGTTGCTGAGCTGCTCAAAGATGAATGAAAAAATGTCCGTCATGGGGGCATCAGTCAGGGTCTATGGGGGCGGTTTCAACCTCAAATGCTAGGGCCGTTGCGCACTGGTTAGTCAGCGCTTGCGCGATCGCATCCACAACTCTACCCACCTCTGTAATTTCCAGAGGCAGCCCGGCTATTTTCTGACCCTTGGGGACCAGGGCCCGCTTAAAGCCGAGTTTGGCCGCTTCCTTGAGCCGGAGTTCGATTTGGGAGACCGGGCGGACCTGCCCCCCGAGCCCTACTTCCCCAATTAGCACCAGGCCCGGATCGACGATGCGATCGCGAAAGCTGGCGGCCACCGCAATGGCAATACCCAAATCCGCTGCCGGTTCCCCCACGCTCAGTCCCCCTGACGACGCCACATAGGCATCCAACTTAGACAGGGGTATCCCCACCCGTTTCTCTAACACAGCCAAAATCTGCAGCAGGCGATTGTAGCCAATGCCGGTGGCGGTGCGCCGGGGAGAGCTGTAGCTGGTAGGACTGACCAAGGACTGCAGCTCCACCACCAATGGTCGGGACCCTTCACAAGCCACAATGGTGGAAATCCCGGGTACCTGCTCATCCCCATTGCCCATAAACAGGGCAGAAGGGTTAGTCACCTCCGCCAACCCCTCCGCCACCATTTCAAACACCCCCAGCTCGTGGGTGGCCCCAAACCGATTTTTGACCGAGCGCAGCAACCGATGGCTGGCAAACCGGTCCCCTTCAAAATAAAGCACCGTATCCACCAAATGCTCCAACACCTTCGGTCCGGCAATGGCTCCTTCCTTGGTGACATGGCCCACAATAAACAGGGTGATGTTCTCCCGCTTAGCCAGCTGCATCAGGGCCGAGGTACATTCCCTCACCTGGGATACCGAGCCCGGTGCCGAGGTGAGTTGGCCGTAAAACAACGCCTGAATACTGTCGATTACCGCCACCTGAGGCCGCAACGATTCTAATTCTGCCAGGATGGTCTCCAGATCGGTCTCAGCCAAAAGAAATAAAGACTCTGGCGACGGTCCCAGGACATCTTCCCCCGGCTCCCTTTCCCCGTTTCCCTCTGTCTCCTGATTTATCCCCAGGCGTTGCGATCGCAGCTTGACCTGCTGCCCCGACTCCTCCGCGCAGACATACAACACCGAGGCCTTGGCCGCCAACCGATTAGCCGTTTGCAGCAGCAGAGTCGACTTACCAATGCCAGGGTCCCCCCCCACGAGCACCAAAGAACCCGGGACAATGCCGCCCCCCAGCACCCGGTCTAGCTCACTGTAGCCAGAGCTAATGCGACTTTGGGGATGATCCACAATTTGGCTAAAGGTTTTGGCCAGCCGGGGTTTACTGTCGGCGCGTTTGCTGGTGCTGCGACGACCTGGACGGACTGCGATGGCCTCAGGCTCCATAACCTGCTCCACCAAGGAGTTCCAACTGCCGCAAACGGCACATTTGCCAAAATACTGCCGCGATTCTGCTCCGCATTCATTACATACATATACCGAGCGTGCCTTAGCCATGGCTAGCCATAAAACATATGAACTACATACCCACGGTTAAGGTTAGCAGAGACTAAAACTCTACGGGCATGCCCGCCACCCATCCTGCGATCTTTAAGCAAATCCGTGCAAACATCGGCAACGTGAATCAGCAGGTGCCGTAGCCAAAAAAATGCCAAAAAAATGCCAAAAAAATGCCAAAAAAATGCCAAAAAAATGTTTTATGGACAACAACCTTAAGAAACGTTGAAAACCCTAGCAATACAAGGCCATAGGCTGTAAAAATCAATACAATGTTAGGTATCTTAAAAATAGTACCTAATCAAGATTTAATCAGGAGTCCTTCCATCCCTGTGCTCCATTGCTTTATTAGGGATGTTTGCACAGGGGTGAAGCTGTCGGTTTTTCAAGGGATATAGAGCTTATAGTTCATCCCTTCAACGGTCGAAGTCTTCTGCCGTTACCGTTATGTAGGAGTTCAAGAAACTTTGGAAAGCGTAAAAGAGAAAATCTTGGTCGTCGATGACGAAGCCAGTATTCGTCGCATTTTAGAAACCCGTCTTTCGATGATTGGCTACGACGTCGTTACTGCGGCTGATGGTGAAGAGGCATTAAATACCTTTCGACACGAAGTTCCTGATCTGGTGGTGCTGGATGTAATGATGCCTAAGCTAGATGGCTATGGTGTTTGCCAAGAATTACGCAAAGAGTCTGATATTCCTATCATTATGCTGACGGCTCTAGGGGACGTGGCCGACCGCATTACCGGATTAGAACTAGGCGCTGATGACTATGTGGTTAAGCCCTTCTCCCCCAAGGAGCTAGAGGCCAGAATCCGCTCGGTGTTGCGGCGGGTGGAAAAGACGGGTACCTCGGGTATTCCTAGCTCCGGCGTGATCAGCATCAATAACATCCGGATTGATACCAACAAGCGCCAAGTCTATAAGGGCGATGAGCGGATCCGGCTAACGGGTATGGAATTTAGCTTGCTAGAGCTTTTGGTCAGTCGCTCCGGTGAGCCCTTTTCTCGCTCTGAAATTTTGCAGGAAGTTTGGGGTTATACCCCCGAACGCCATGTGGATACCCGAGTGGTGGATGTTCACATCTCTAGATTGCGTGCCAAGCTAGAGGATGACCCGAGTAACCCTGAGTTAATTTTAACGGCGCGGGGTACTGGCTATCTGTTCCAGCGCATTGTTGAGCCTGGCGAAGAGTAGTTCTCCTCACCTCCCATGGGCAGACCATTGGGTCGCTGCTAACCCTGTCAGATAACGATGTTTGTATCTGGGCATACATCCATGGGCGGTGCTGGTAGCAGAAGCTTTAGAAGCTTTTGTCTGAGCTTTTGTCAGAAAATTGAAGTTGTGAATTTTCACTCGGTTTCAGTCTGATAGAATTTCTTAAAGTTTCTATAGATCTAATTCGATGGGCCTAACTCAAGCGCGGATCGCAGTAGACGCAATGGGGGGTGATTATGCACCTGCTGAAATCGTTGCTGGAGCCATTAGGGCAAGAGAAGAGCTAGGTGTTGAAATCTTGCTCGTGGGTGATCCTGACAAGATTAGGGCCTGTGTCGCCGATCCTGACAGTTTGAGTCGGGTCGAGATTGTGCCTGCGGAAGGCACCATTGAAATGCATGAGGAACCCCTCAGTGCTTTGCGTAAGAAACGTAAGGCATCCATTAATGTGGCCATGGATATGGTGAAGCAGGGGCGGGCTGATGCGGTGGTGTCGGCGGGGCATTCTGGGGCGGCCATGGCCTCTGCCCTGCTACGGCTGGGGCGGATTAAGGGGATTGATCGACCTGCTATTGGTGCGGTATTTCCCACCCTGGTGGCGGGTAAGCCCGTTTTAATCTTGGATGTGGGGGCCAACGTTGACTGTCGGCCCAAGTTTTTAGAGCAGTTTGCCCTGATGGGCAGCGTTTATTCTGAGTATGCTTTTGGTGCTGACAACCCTCGAGTGGGGCTGTTGAACATTGGTGAAGAGGCGAGTAAGGGCAACGATGTAGCCGTGCAGGTGCACCAGACTCTGAGTGAGTCGGCGGTGATTAACTTTGTAGGCAATGCCGAGGGGCGAGACGTGCTTTCGGGCAATTTTGATGTGATTGTCTGCGATGGTTTTGTGGGCAATGTGCTGTTGAAATTTGCTGAGGCGGTCGGTGAGGCGGCCATGAACATTCTCCGTGAGGAGCTGCCACGCGGTATTTTAGGAAAGCTGGGGGTGCTGATCCTAAAGGGTAATCTCAAGCGCATTAAACAACGTCTCGATCATGCTGAGCATGGTGGTGCTTTGCTGTTAGGTGTGAATGGCGTGGCTGTGATTAGCCATGGTAGCTCTAACGCACCATCTATCTTCAATGCTATCCGCCAGTCTAAGGAGGCGGTGGATAATGGGGTGATTGGGCATATCCAGGATCAGTACCAAAAGGTTGCTGCATCGGTGACCAACGGAGAATAGTTAGTAATGATAAATGGTGAGGCCGGTGTGGCCTTTATTGGCAGCGGTAGTGCTCAGGTTGAGACAGCGCTGAGTAATGACATGCTCAGTCGAGTGGTGGATACTTCCGATGAGTGGATTTCTTCCCGTACGGGCATTGGCCAGCGCCATGTGGCTAATGGTGATGAATCGCTGGCGGTGCTGGCGGCCCAGGCTGCTAAAGGGGCGATCTCAACGGCAAACCTCACCCCCGACGACATCGATCTGATTATCCTGGCCACTTCCACCCCCGATGATTTATTTGGTACGGCCTGTCAGGTGCAGGCGGCTATCGGTGCTACCCGGGCTGTTGCTTTTGACTTAACTGCAGCTTGTTCCGGGTTTGTGTTTGGGGTGGTGACGGCAGCCCAGTTCATTCGTACCGGTACCTACCAAAACGTTTTGGTGATCGGTGCTGATTTGCTCAGTCGCTGGGTAGACTGGGAAGACCGCACCACCTGTGTGCTATTTGGCGATGGGGCGGGGGCGGTGGTGATGCAGGCCTGCGATCGCGACCGGCTGCTGGGGTTTGAAATGCATAGTGACGGCACCCTGAACGGCTGTTTGAACTTGGCCTACACCGCCCAGTCTGTGCCCTTAGTCGATGGCGTCACCGCCCAGAAAGGCACCTTCACAGCCATCACCATGAACGGTCGTGAGGTCTATCGCTTTGCCGTGAGTCGGGTGCCTGAAGTATTAGAAAAAACCCTCTTCCATGCCGGGCTGGTCGCCAGTGACATGGACTGGTTGATTTTGCACCAGGCCAATCAGCGAATTTTAGATGCTGTTGCCAAGCGGCTCAATCTACCGGCTGAGCGTGTGGTCAGCAACATGGCCAAGCACGGCAACACCTCAGCTGCGTCCATTCCCATTGCGTTAGACGAATGGGTCCGCATGGGTAAAATCCAACCCGGCCATAAAATTGCCATGTCTGGCTTTGGCGCAGGTCTGACCTGGGGTGCGGTTTTGCTGGAGTGGGGCCGATAATTTCCCTGCCACCCATCGTTCTCCTGATTTTTCAAGACTTCCCTAATTGCCCATTTACTGAGACAGTGGGATACAGAAAATACACGTAGACAACAATGGCAAAGACCGTATGGGTGTTTCCTGGGCAAGGGTCCCAGGCCGTGGGCATGGGCAGTGATTTAGCTGATCTAGCTAAAGATAAATTTGCCGAAGCTGAAGATATTTTGGGCTGGTCCGTATTGGGCCAGTGTCAGAGTGACGAATCTCAGCTCGCCAACACCCTATATACCCAGCCCTGTCTCTACGTGATTGAGTGTATATTGGTCGACCTACTCAAGGCCCAGGGCACCCACCCAGACCTGGTGGCCGGTCATAGTCTGGGGGAATATTCTGCCCTCTATGCGGCTGATGTGTTTGATTTTGCGGCGGGTTTATGCCTGGTGAAACGGCGGGCCGAACTCATGGCCCAGGCCGCCGATGGTGCCATGGCTGCCCTGATGGGCTTTGACCGGGATGAACTCGATCAAGCGCTGGCCACCACCGAAGGTGTGGTGCTGGCGAATGATAATAGTTCTGCTCAGGTTGTGATTTCCGGGACTCCGGCTGCTGTCGAGGCAGTTATGACGGGCATCAAGACAAAACGAGCCGTCAAGCTAAATGTGGGTGGGGCCTTTCATTCCCCATTGATGGCTCCGGCGGCCCATGAATTTGATCAGATTTTAGCCGATGTCCCCTTTAAGACGGCAACGGTTCCCGTGCTTGCAAATGTTGATCCGACCCCGACCACGGATGGAGACACTTTGAAAAAGCGCCTGATGCAACAGATGACCGGCTCCGTCCGTTGGCGTGAAATTTCCTTGATCCTGCCGGAGCAAGGGGTGGATACGGTGATTGAAGTGGGTCCAGGACGGGTGTTAGCTGGATTGATCAAACGCACCTGTCGCAGTTTGACCCTGCAGAATGTGGAAACATTGGAACAGGTTGAGGCGATGCAGCCCAGTGGCAAGGTCCCGGTCGAATGTGTGTAGGTTAGCCTGGGTGGAGGCGGTTTATACAGGTATGGGAAATGGGTCCGGGGGCATGGGCATTGGGGTAACTGTTGTTAGGTCAATGTTGGGTTTGGTGGCCGGAGGGCAGACGGCCCATCTAGTAGCTAGAGATATGGTTAGACGACCGTGGGCAGTTTAGAACGGCAGCGCGAGCCGAGGATTAGTCTAGCGCTCTACTATTTGTTTAAGTGGTCTATGGTCAATCCGGTGCTGCGGGGGTATTTTCGGGGCCGAATTTACGGAGCTGAGCATATGCCCAAGTCTGGCCCTGTGCTGGTGGTGGCCAACCACGCTAGCGATTTTGACCCGCCCATTGTGTCATCCTGTGTGCGTCGTCCCGTGTCCTATATGGCCAAGCAGGAGCTGTTTAAGGTGCCGGTCTTGGCCTCAGCCATTCGTGCCTATGGGGCCTATCCGGTGCAGCGGGGCGGTTCTGCCCGTGGAGCGATTCGAGCCGCGCTGCAACAGCTAGAGCAGGGGTGGGCCGTGGGGGTGTTTTTGCAAGGTACCCGCACCCCCGATGGTCGGATTTCAGATCCTAAGTTGGGGGCTGCGATGATTGCGGCTAAGGCCCAAGTCCCTATGGTGCCAGTGAGTTTGTGGGGCACCCATCGTATTTTGCCGCGCGGGGCGATGTTTCCGAAGCCCTGGCCGGTGACCGTGCGCATTGGGCCGCCCATTGCCCCCCCCAGTTCTAGTAAGGATAAAGTGGCCTTACAAGCGGTGACGAATTATTGTTGCGATCGCATCCACGCCCTCCACGATCTAGGGCGTTAGACCAGATGGCATTGCTTCAAAGGCCGTTGCTTCAAAGGCCTTTGAAGCAACGGTTACAATAACTTTTCAACCTAAAGTGATAAATTTTGGGCGTTGTTGGCCCTCGGTTTGTACCGATCTCTATTCAGTCCAGCGGAGCACTACTATGTCCGAAACCTTGCGACAAGAGTTAGCCAATATGGTGGGACCCACCCAGTGGGATTGGCTTAAACCCCATATTGCGCGTGATGTGGTCGTATTAGTGGATCCTCAGCTAGATTTGATCGAGGTGGGCATTGCCCTGACCCATGACAACGTGCAACTCGTGCAGCGCTGGATCGGTGAACAGCTAATGACCAAACCCACAAAAGAGCAGTTACAAACCTGGGGGGTGGTGGGACCGAGTAGTCAACTACAGTCCTTAATCGTGCAACCCTATGTTCTAGTGCAGGAGATCGATCAGGCAGCGGACCACGCCAGTGGACTCTCTACATAACTAACTCCCATGGCAACGCCCTCGCTAGAAAAAGTGCAGATTGTCTTGGCCCAGTTAGATAATTCAGCCCTAGTTCGATTTTTATTACTTCTAGCCAGTGCTTGGGCGTCGCTCCAGGTGCTGGCCTATTTTGAGATTGTGGTGATCGTGTTTGTGATCTCCATGATTTTGGCATTTTTACTGAGTTATCCGGTGCGCTGGTGCCGCAGGCTCTTGCCCCATGGTGTTGCCGTGTTTGTGGTGTTTATGGTGGCCTTGGTCCTAGTGGTAGGGCTGGTCACCACCTTGGTCCTAGCGGTGATGGCCCAGGGGCAAAGCCTGCTAGAAAATGGTACGGACTTTCTCAACTCTTTACTGCCGTTGATTGAGCGGATTGAAACCACCCTGCGCCAGTGGAATGTGCAGGTGGATCTGCAAACCCTAGGGGAGCAGCTGCAGCAACAGGCCACCACATTGGTCGGGTCGGGCCTTGGTTTGGTCCAGACGCTGCTGGAGAATTTTATCCACGGTATTCTGATTGCCGTGGTGACCTTTTTTATGATGTTAGATGGCTCCCGGCTTTGGCGCTTGGTGCTGAAAGCGGTGCCAGAACATCAGCGACAGCGGTTGACCCTCACCATTCAAAAGAATCTTTTGGGGTTCTTTTGGGGACGGCTGCTGTTGGCCATCGTTTTTACCATGTCCACCTTTGTGGTCTTTTTGCTGTTGAAAATTCCCTATGCCCTTGTCCTAGCGATAATTGCGGGGGTATTTAATTGGATTCCTGGGATTGGTGCCACTTTGGGAGTGTCCCTGGTGGGGCTGTTGCTATTGTCCCAAGGGATTGGCATAGCCTTGAAAGCGGTGGTGGTGTTCATTTTGTTGGAGCAATTCGAGGAGAATGTGCTGCTGCCCCATGTGATGCGAGACTCCCTCAACATCAATCCTGTGGTGATGTTTTTTGCCTTGATTGTGGGATTGCGGATTGCGGGGTTGCTGGGACTGTTTTTGGCCATTCCCATCGCTGGAGTAATTGTCAGCCTCTTGGATGTGGATGAGATGAAGGGACATTCTATGTGATGTTTTTTTGCCCAGGTGGCCATGGTAACCCCTGTAAAAAATGGAGCTAAAACTGAGAATGCCAGCCAGCGGCGATACAAATGTTTAGCAGAACCATTAAGCATTTCAACAATGCCCTGAATCTGTTGACGGCATTGGGAAAAATCGGCATGGTGATTTAAGAGGTCCCCCCATGTCGATGGCCAAATCTGCCCTAAGCCCCCCATCTCTGAATTTAATCCAAAGCCCAATTCCCTGGTTGCGGGCATTTTGGAAGTTTTCTCGACCCCACACCCTTGTGGGCACCAGTCTGAGTGTCTTGGGGCTATTTGCCATTGCTTGGGCAACCCGTTACCCCGCCGGGGTGTCCCCAGGGACATTTCATGTGTGGCAGGGGGTGAGTGCCCTATGGTTGACCTGGTTGGCCTGTATGTGCACCAACATTTACATTGTGGGTCTTAACCAAATTGAGGATGTCGCTGCTGATCGGGTGACGAAACCCTATTTGCCCATTGCCTCTGGGGAGTTCTCTGCCCCCCAGGCCAAGATGTTGGTAGGGATTGCCTGTAGTGGGGCGATCCTATTGGCGGTGGTTTCCCAAAGCATTTATTTATTGGGGACGGTCTGTCTGAGTTTAGCGATTGGGACGGCCTATTCCCTGCCGCCGCTACAGCTCAAACGATTTCCTCTATTGGGGCCATTGTGCAAACTGCTGGTGCGGGGGGCGGTGGCGAACCTGGGCATATTTCTCCATGCTGCGAGTCAGTTGGGGCTACTGCGGCCCCAGGTGCCTGGGCGAGTGTGGGTGCTGACACTGCTGGTGCTGGTGTTTAGTGGTGCGATCGCACTGCTCAAAGCCCTACGAGATAACCAGACCTATTCCATCGGCGGGTTGACGGGCCCCATGATCTTAAAACTTGTCTGGTGGCTATTGACCGTTTGTTACGCCAGCCTCATAATCGCGGCGATGGTTATCCCTGGGATTAACGCGCCATTCTTCATGGTTACCCACGGCCTAGCATTGATGTATTTTTGGTACTTAAGTCATCAGGTGCAGCCCTTATCTGATGACACGGAAGCCCCCCAACTGAGCTGTCAAGAGCATGACGAGGATGATATGGGGGCCCAAAAATTGAGCTGCCAAGAATATTTCCAGTTTGTCTGGAAGTTATTTTTTATTGAATACCTGATTTTTCCCACCGCCTGCTTGCTACACCAGATGGGGTGAACCCTGCAGCAAGAAGATGGTTTTAAGTTTAATTTGTCCGACTAAAGACCCCCAGCCTTGGATGGCTGCTATCCAAGCAATTGCCCCCGACGTGGACCTGCGAGTGTGGCCGGACGATGGGGATAGGGCAGATGTGACATTTACCCTAGTATGGGCTCAGCCCCAGGGCATTTTCGCCCAGTACCCAAACTTGCAGGTGATTTCGTCCATGGGGGCGGGGGTGGATAATCTTTTGCAGGATACCTCCATTCCTGAACAGGTCACCGTTGTCCGCATGGTGGATCCACGGCTGGTCAGCCAGATGGGGGACTATGTTTTAGCTGCTGCTTTAAACCACGGGCGACAGTTTTCCCGCTATGGTCAACAGCAACGGCAGCGGCAGTGGCAGCCTCTAGCTCCGCTCAATCTAGATCAAATCACCGTAGGGGTGATGGGCCTGGGGCAGATTGGTCAGGCGGTGGCCCAGCGACTAGGTCAAGTGGGGTTCTCTGTGGTCGGTTGGTCTCGTCGAGCTAAGGCCATGGCAAAGGTGCAGGTATTTGCCGGACCCCAACAACTGGCAGACTTCTTATCGGCTAGCAAAATTCTCGTCTGTATATTGCCGTTAACCCCTGAGACCGAGAATATTCTTAATGTCGAGACCCTGGGCCAGCTCCCTCCAGGAGCCTATGTGATCAATGTGGCCAGGGGGCACCATTTGGCGGAAGCAGATTTGCTGGCGCTCTTGGATAACCATCATCTGGCTGGGGCCTGTTTAGATGTGTTTCGCCAGGAGCCTTTACCCCAGGACCATCCCTTTTGGAGTCATCCTAAAATTACCCTGACCCCCCACATTGCTAGCCTGACTGACCCTGTGTCGGTAGCGCCTCAAATTGTTGAAAACTACCGCCGCTTAACTGCCGGTCGCCCTTTGCTGAATCCGGTGGATCGGCGTCAGGGATATTGAATCAGGAGACAGGGTGTCAGGAGACAGGGTGTCAGGAGACAGGGTGTCAGGAGACGTGGTCTCTTCTGGCGTGGCGAGGAGATGGCGAAGAAAAAAGCCCAGCCCTAGGGCTGAGCTTCGATTGAAACGCTTCAAGAAATGCCTGATTAGGCACATGAGTAGTGAACGACGGTTGGACCTAGGGACCACCCTAGGATTGCCGATTACGGCATCGGTTGGGTTACCTGGTCACATCATTCCATCCCAACATATCAACCGATGGATGGGGACTTTTGTAGCAAACCCTACGGGTTGAGCAGATCGACAACGTTGATATGTTTTAGGGCCGTTTCCCAATGGCGGTAAAATTAGCCCTAGGCAGTTAACAGGAGAAGTCTGTGGCAGAGTTAAAGGCGTTGATTTTTGATGTGGATGGTACCCTAGCGGAAACGGAGCGGGATGGTCATCGACCCGCCTTTAACCAAGCCTTTGCGGATACGGGCATGGATTGGGACTGGACCCCTGAACTCTATGGCCAGCTGTTGGAGGTGTCTGGTGGTAAGGAGCGGATTTTGGCCTATGTGCAGGACTACCTCAGTGATTTTCAACTGCCTGGGGGATTTGAGCACCTGGATGCCTTGATCAAGCATCTCCATGTCACGAAGACTAACTATTACAAGCAGTATGCGGCGGCCGGTCAGATTCCCCTACGACCGGGGGTGGAACGGCTGCTGAATGAGGCTCGCAGGGAGGGAGTGAGACTTGCGATCGCAACCACCACCACCCCAGCCAACGTGCAAGCCCTGCTCGAAAATACCCTCGGTGCCGACAGCCTCAACTGGTTTGATGTGATCGCCGCAGGCGACATGGTCCCCCATAAAAAGCCCGCCCCCGACATCTTTGAGTATGCTCTAGAGCATCTGGACCTACCCGCCGACAATTGTCTAGCCTTTGAGGACACGAACAACGGTCTCCGCTCCGCCACTCCCACCGGACTCAAGACCGTCGTGACCGTCAACGACTATACAAAGGACCAAGACTTCTCTGAAGCTAAGCTGGTGCTGAGCGATTTGGGGACTCCAGAAACCCCATTTACCGTGCTCGCAGGGGATGCGGGCGACGCTACCCACTTTACGGTGGCCCTAGCCCGTCAGTTGTGTGCCTAGGGGCCTGTGTCCCCAGGATTTTGCGTGTCTTGTGTCTCGGCTTGGGTCTCTAAAATGTATGACTGAACTGAGCCTAGACCAGTGGTGGCACAGTCCAGCCCGACAGTTATTGGCCTATCCCAGCGGTGATGCAGCCGTTCTGGCCCGCCGCTGGGATGAACTCCAGACCCATGAGATTGAATCCATTTACCCCCGTGGCCCCCAAACTCTGCTGGGATTAAACATCCTCGGTTTGGGCTATTGCGGAGTGGTCCTGCAAGTGTGCCACCAAGGCCAAGATCGGGTGCTCAAAATCCGCCGAGAGCCTTCACCCCAGCCTAATCTGAGGCTCGAAGCCGCCATGCAGCTGCGGGCCAATGGGGTGGGGGTGGCTCCCCAGGTGATCGCCCATAGCGATAACTTTTTGCTGATGGACTACATCGATGGCCCCAGGCTGGTGGACTGGCTACAAACACCGCCCTCGGTGGCGGCCATTCGCACCGTGGTGACCCAGTTGATCCATCAGGCCCATCGGTTAGATCAGGCTGGCCTAGACCATGGCGATCTGCGCTGCATTACGGCCCATGGGTTGGTGCTGCCTACGGGGCCTGTGCTGATTGACTTTAGCGGTGCCAGCTTAGACCGCCGACCGGCCAATGTCACCACCCTGGTACAAGGCTTGTTTATTAGTACTTACGTTGCCCGGCTCCTGCGGCCATGGTTTTCCCAGGTCCATAAAGCTAAGCTGATTGATTACCTACGGCAGTATAAACAGCAGCCCTCGTGGGTTCATTTTCAGTCCCTGGTGGCCTATTTGGGACTGGAGCTAGAGCAGCCGCCACAGCTGTCACCAGGAGATTTCGCCTGGGGGCATTCGGAGAATTAGGTCATGGGCTCTTTTTCTGGGCATTAGAAGGGCAGGGCCGTTGCCTCCCCTGCTAATGCCCAACCTCGTTGCTTGGCCAGGGCTTCCAATTCTTCAATCCTCGACTGGGTGAGGGGATGGGTGGACTGCCATTCCAACACCTGATTGACTGCTCCCAGGTCCGGTTCTGACTCATTCAGCCGCTTAAAAAAGTCCAAGCTGTGGCCCAGGTGCCCATAGTGCTCATGCATCATTTCAATAGCATAGACATCGGCCCGTTGCTCCTGATCGCGGCTATAGTGCAAATCTGCCAGACTGATGGACCCCGTTAGCATGGGGGGCAGTTGCACCCCCCCTAGGGCTAAGACACTATTCAAACTGAGAAACACCAAGGATCTTCCCAGGCTGCGGAGGGTATCTCGATGTTCGTAGTGGCCGAGTTCATGGGCCAGCACAAACGCCAGTTCATTTTCCGTCTCAATGTCATCTAAGAGCCCCTGGGTTACAAACACATACCCCCCAGGTATGACCATGGCATTGGGGATATCTTCATCCAGGATGTGGAGTTTCAGCTCAGGCCGCTGCTGTAGACTCTCACTGCGCAAGGCTTCCGCCAAAGACTGGGTATATTCAAACTGCGGCCCATCTTGTATGAGGGTAGCCTCGGCAAACATACTGTCAAAAATTATCTCCCCCACCTTGGCCTCTGCTTCTGGGCCTATGCGCGCCGCAATTTGAGCCCCTGCCACCCCTAGGCCAACATACACAGCCACCGCCGCTGCAGCCACCGTGCCGATCAGGTAACCAAAATCGACCAGGGGATGCACTGGGGTTATGTTGACCTCATGGACTATTTCACGCGGGATGTATTTCATCTAACGAATACCCGTACCATAGGCCATGATCTCAACGGACCCGGCCCCCCCTCCGCTTTCCCCAGAAATGTTGGATGTTTCAAAGCGCACGTTGAGGATTTGGGATGCGCCCCATTCAATGGCGGATTCTTTCATCCGCAGTATGGCTTCTCGCCGTCCTCGGTCGATCAGGGTTTCATAAACGGTGACCCGACCCCCCACGAAATTGCGTAACCCAGCGGAAATGGTCTTGAAGTAATCATTGGCGATCACGACGCTGCCCACAAACATTTCGGTCTCATGGGCATAGGGTAAGTCTTGCTTGGCTCCCCAGCTCATAATGGGGATATGGAGGGTGCTTTTTTCGCGTCGCTTAATGTCTTCGTAGTGTTTGCGCTCGCGGTGATTACCAATAAAGTAGCCCAACCCAAGCAAGGTTAGAAAAACGAGAATATCTACCATCAGATTTACCTCCGATTGCTTCCCTAATACTGACTCAAGTGCTTAATTTACTGGACTTTAACGGCGGTGCCATAGGCAAAGAGTTCAGCTGCTCCGGGCGCTACCGAAGAGGTGGCAAATCGAACATTCACAACGGCATTAGCCCCCAGTTGTTCAGCCTCCATGACCATGCGATCAACGGCCTCTTTCCGTGATTCCTGTAGCAGTTCTGTATAGGCTTTGAGTTCACCCCCAACGATATTTTTAAAGCCCGCTAGAATGTCTTTGCCGACATGCTTAGCGCGAATAGTGCTGCCCTGCACCAGACCGTAATGCTCGACGATTTCTTTGCCGGGCACGCCTTCTAGGGTGGTCAGAATAATCTTAGAGGAGCGGGCTATGGAGCGTGTCATGGAAATTCTCCGATAAGTGGTTATTGTGTCTGTTGCGAGGGAGCCAGTTTAATCCTCCGTCGTGGACTGTCCTTGATCAATACAGATCAATACACCGGGGAGAGAGGAAATTCCGTTCTCACGACCGATGGATTGTTAGGCTCGCTGTTGAGCGTTTTTCAGGCAAGAATATGCCTCTCCCAGGGCATCTGGGCCTGATTTTATCTGCTGTTTGATAAGATGCCCAGATGGTTATTAAAGTTGCTTTATCCAAATTTGTGTGAGGGCTGGGCTAATTTAACCCACGGATTAACCTACGACCAAGTTGCCAACTGTCGATTTCCCGACCGTAAAACGATTGCTTTGGCTGTAATTTTGGACGTAACAGGGCTTACGGTGTTGATACGCGGCTATTGTCAAAACTTTGGCAAAAGGTATGGATGCCAGTTTTGCTGACATACAGTGCTACGGGAATGACTAAAAGATTGGGACATTGGCTATTTTCGGTGAGGTATTGGACTAGCTCAATGATGCGTTGTTCCCCCAGGTCCGCCCGAAATTGTGGCAGGCAAGCAATGTGTCGATAACGTTTGGCAAATCCCTCAAGCCAACCGTCGTTTTGGGAGGGTTCTAAGCCCGCCCGCAGGGCTAAGGATAGGGCGGCATCGTTGAGGTCGCCGTCGCAGTCTTCGATTTCGTGGAGCGATCGCAACGCTTCAGGGTAGTCTGCCAGGCGTTCGATTAATTGAGTGATTTCGATTAAAGGGATGGAGAGCATGTAAAGGGGGAAGGAATTAGATACAACAGCTGTGGGCGGCACCAGCCGCTGAATACATTCAGCGGTTTTCTATTATTGTCTCAAACCAATTTTCAAAGCGTTGGCCCAGGGCCGGTAAAGAATATTCAGTTTCTGCTTGCTGACGACAGTGGTAACGGTTGATGGTGGCTAGTTGTTGAATGCTGGCCACTAATCCGTCCACACTATCGGGTTCTACCAACCAGCCGGTTTTGCCATGGTCGATAATTTCGGCGGGGCCACCGCGACGGTAGGCCACTACCGGTACACCACAGGCCAAGGCTTCAATGGCGACGTTACCAAAGGCCTCTACCCAGCGTGGGGTCATGAGCAACCCCTGGCAGCGACGGACCGTGGCCTGGAGCTGCTGAGTATTGACAAATCCCAGATACTCCATGGGCGCATTGGGATAGGTGCGTTGAATGTTATCCCAATAGGCTGGATTTTCAAGTTTGCCCAGGATTTTCAGGGGTGTTTGGGTTCGCTGGGCGGCAGCAACGGCATCTTCTAAACCTTTTTCAGGGGAGATGCGGCCTAGCCATACCAGCTCGGGGCCGGGGGTCTGGCAATAGTCATATTGGCTCAGATCAATGGCACTGCTGAGCAATTGCCACGTGAGCCCCGGGGGAAATGTATCGACCTGGGTTTGGGTGTAGGCCCCCAGGGTACCTGGAAATTTGTCATGCACCTGGGAAATTGCCCGATCCATGACCCAACTGAGGGAGCCCATGCTGATGAAATGGGCAATGGGGACATCAAAAAATGATGTTAGGTAAAGGGGTAGCCAGTCGTAGGCGAAATTAACGATCAGGTCGTAGCTGTGCTGTACCCGGTGGGCGTAGTTCCACTGGTTGGCTAGGACGGCGTTATCCACCATGGTGGCTGGAGTGTCTCGGCCCTGAGTTTGGGCGGTGGGTTGAAGGGTGCCAGGAATTTGGATCAGCTGTGTCCCGTTGATGTGGGAGTTGATGTGGGAGTTGATGTGGGAGCTTTCGGGGGCTGCGATCGCAACCTGATGACCGCGCTGGGTCAAGGCCGTCAATAAATTCACCACCGTTAACTCTACCCCACCCCCTAATCCCGAACCAAGTGGACCCACAGGGGTAGAGACCAATAATAATTTCAAGCACCGTGCCATGGCTATCGCTTCGATTTAGCCCTATGACCCTACTAGATTATGCCGACGATTATGTCGATTACAGCCTAAATCACCAATGGCTAATTTTTTAGATTCTCTATTCCATCAGGCAATAGGTCTGGTGTAGGGTGGGAGCCCTCTAATGTGTTGATGGATGATTTGAGCTTAGGAGCCTCGCGAATCCGGTTGAGCTGTCCCAACGCCCATTCTGCCGTTCGACGCACTTCAGGATCTTCATCCTCCGTTGCATGACCTAGCATCTGACTGATTTGGGTCACCAGATCGTAGACACGGGTCAAGTCACGGATCGCATTTTTCCGTACATCGGGATTATCATCTTGGAGGGCAATGGCTAGGGCTCGGTTCAGAGGTTTCAAAGAACGAATACCGATTTCTGAAAGCGCGGCCAGAATCAGACTTTTTTCCTTGGAGTCAGCATCTACCATGCTGTTGACCAGGTGCTGTACAGCGGAGGAATTACCCCGCTGACCCAACTCCCAAATTGCTTTCCGCCGTTTGGTCGGATCGGCTACCTGCAAATTTGCCACCAGCTCATCCATCACATCAACCCTTGCTAAACGGGTGGTAGCACTGGCCGAGGGGGCTGCCGCGATGGTGGATAAGTGATGGGGTATGGGATTAGGTTGGGGTACCCCATGGTCAGTTGAGTTGTGGCTGCTGGGCTCACCACCGTTGGTGGCTACATGGCCCAGGAAAGATGAGGGGGCGGGAACAGATACATTCCCCTGGGGGACTCCATTGGGAATAACGCCCCAGGGGGACTCGGAAGAATCATCCTCAGTCCCTGGTTTTGGCCGATTCGATAAAATAAAGCCAATGCCAAAGCTCCCCAGGGCCGCAATCAGTGCTAAGCCTGGCCACAGTAATCGACCAAGCCCTGGTGATGATGGGGCGTCAGCCGGGGGGGCGTCAGCCGGAGGGGCGTCAGCTGGGGGGTATTCATTAGTCCCATTAGTCGTTTCCTCAAATGCATTGGCGTTGGTTTCAGGGCTGTCGACGCCGGTTGCTGGTGAAACCTGCTGGCCAATTTCGACTTTTTCAGTTGCCGGATTAGTCTGTCCGTCCACCCCTGGCTCCCCCGCTGCCGCCGATGAGGCCTCGGGTACACCGGCTTCTTTGTCTGGAGGGCTGTCTGGGGCTGCTTCTGAGGGGAATAGCGGTTGTCCCCCTTGTCCCCTGATGGTTTGAATGGCCCCTGCCGTTGCTGGTCCATAGATGCCGTCAATGGGACCGTTATAAAACCCGCGCTTTTTTAATTCCTGCTGGATGGCCTTAATTTCTTCTATCTGCTGCTCAGATGCAGCGCCTTGCAATGGCGAATCGGCGGGAATAGCATCAAAGTTAGGTACCGCCTGGCCCGTATCAATGGCGGTATTCGGATCAACTGCTGAAGACTGGGCCATGAGCAGGGAGCTGCTCTGGGCGGGCAGACTGCCTACAGGCACTGTGAGGGCTGTCAGGCTGGTTAAAAATACTAGGGTAGAGCGCCAAATCATAGTTAGTTTTATATCCAGTATCTGCGTCTTGCTATGTACTGCTTAGTATTAGTACGTACTGTTTAGATTGACTATTCAGTGGAGCGAACGTAGATGCCTGCTAAATCTATACAATTAAGTCAGACTGCTAAAGCAGACTGTTTTAGCGTTTTTCCTGTGTCATGTTCAAAGCAGGCTAATCCCATGGGGTTGAGCGAGCTATGGGGGATGACGAGAAACTAAACAGTCATACTGTTGTTTGGATTGACGGACAACAGCGCCGTGCGATTAAAAATGATAGTTACTGGACCTTATCTTAACTGTACCCAAAATTCATGGGTCTTTGGCAAAACCGTCATGTCTTAAGTACACGGCCTGCCATAACAGGACTTTACTAGCTTGAAGCCAATACTAACTCAAATAGTTGGGTGATACTAAGACTAGTTGTCAAGACTTTTTAGTCTATAGGACATCTATATGAAGGCTGTATGTGGCTGGGGCAGCCTAGGCATGTTTCTAGGGTGATGATCCATCCGATGATGAATCCACCGGGCTGTGCGATCGCAACCAGTCGGTCAGGGCATTGGCCAGCTGGGGACTAATTGCTGCAACTACAGTGTGAATGGCTGGCTGGGTCAGGCCTGCCATGGCGGCTTGGGCAATTACAGCCCGCTGATTGACTAAATAAATGCTCACCAAGGTCAAGCCCACACCGATCCACTGGACGGTGGTGAGGTTTTCCGACAGCAGTGACATGCTAAAGGTGAGGGCAAAAACAGGGGTGAGAAACGTCAGGGCACTGAGGCTGGTCAGATTCCCTTTGGACGCTAAATAGAAAAACACCCCATAGGCAATGGCACTGCCGAACACAGTCGAATATAGGATGGCTAACCAGCCCTCGGGGGTAATGCCTTGCCACTGGTGGACTTCGGTGTAGGCCGATAGCCCCAGCAGCGGCAGCCCGCCAAAAATCATATGCCAGCCCGTGGCCACCACAGGGTCCACATGTCGGGCTACATAGGCGATCATCACCGTCCCCACCGCCATGGATAAAGCCGCTAAGAGCATTAACCATTCGCCATGGCCTAGGAGAACAGCGGGTAAATCTACCCCTTGAAGCCATGGATTGAATAATGCGGTTTCTTGGGCGGGCCATTGCCCGGTGGTCAGGGTAGTGGTCAGACCAGACCATGCTTGAAGAATCCAATCGTCGGGCAAACCCAATAGGCTGATGCCCACAATGCCTATAACTAGGCCCAACCATCCTAAGGGGCCAACAATTTCCTTAAATAGAAACCGCGCCATGAGCGCGACGGCAATGGGTTGAGAATCAATCATGACTGATCCAAGCCCCGCCCCTGTCCGTTGCAGACCTTCCGCTAAAAAACCTTGAAATAGGGTGCCATCCACCAGGGCAAAACCGCTGATCCAGGCCCATCCTTGCCAGGTTGTAGGTTGTTTACGGCCCAAAATAGCCGCTACCATCAGCACTAATACACCCGCTGGCACTAGCCGCAGCGTGGCTAAAAACAGGGGGGTGGTGGTGGCAATCATGCCCTTCATGGCCACCATGGCTGTTCCCCATAAAAAGAAAGGGGCAATTAAAAGCAGGGTGGGAGTTTTTTCCGGGTTGAAGGGGGAGGCCATTCAGTCACGAAGATATGAATTTATGCGATGGGTTGAGAATGAGCTAGAGAAATGTTTCGAATATTATAAAGTAATGTTAAGCTCCGGTGACGCTGCTTAACCAGGTTACGGTCTGGTTGGTGTCTGGGGAGCGACGCCAAAGGTCAACGGGCGTTTATAGTAATCATCTAGACTTGCCGTTGTTTATTGAATTTTTATCTATGATTTGGCCATTCAAGCCACGTTTCCGTAAACAGATTGCCCGGATCGAAATTTCTGGGGCGATTGCGGGGGGAACCCGGAAGCGAGTGCTGGAAGCCCTTGAAGAGGTGAAAGAGAAGAAATTTCCGGCCTTGCTCCTCCGGATTGATAGTCCGGGGGGCACGGTGGGTGATTCCCAAGAGATTTACAGTGCCCTGAAGCAGCTGCAAGAAACCGTCAAAATTGTCGCTAGCTTTGGCAATATTTCTGCTTCCGGCGGGGTATATATCGGCATGGGGGCCCAGCACATTGTGACCAATCCGGGCACGATTACCGGCAGTATTGGGGTGATTTTGCGGGGGAATAACCTGGAGCGGCTGCTGGAGAAGATTGGGGTGTCGTTTAAGGTGATCAAGTCGGGCCCCTACAAAGACATTCTGTCCTTTGATCGGGAGTTGACCCAGTCTGAGCAAACGATTTTGCAGGAGCTGATTGACGTTAGCTACGGACAGTTTGTGTCGACGGTGGCCGAAGCACGAAATTTGAGTGAAGAGACGGTGCGCGGGTTTGCCGATGGGCGGATTTTTACCGGTTCCCAAGCCCTAGCGCTGGGGGTGGTGGATCGTCTGGGGACGGAAGCGGATGCAAAGCGTTGGGCGGCGGAGTTGGTCGATCTGGATCCGGACAAGACTGAGGTTTATACCATTGAAGAACGTAAGCCATTTTGGAATAAGCTTTTGTCCGGTAGTCAAGCCAGGCAGGCGCATGCTGCCTGGATGAGTCCTCGTCTGATGGGCTGGGTGGAGTTTGAGCTAGCCTACCAGGGGATGCCCCTGTGGCTCTATCAATCGCCCGGCACATCGCTACCGGGGCCCTTTGTTGGATAATTACGGTGCAAGGATGGGTTTAATCTAGCCCTAGAAGAGCTAATCTAGCTAAGGAATTGGCTAGATGCCAGTCGAGCATTGTATGGGGGATAGGTAACATGTCGCAGGGGGATAGGGGTGACTGGCGATTGCGGGCGATTCGAGGGGCGACCACCGTACCCGAAAATTCAATCGCGGCCATGACGGATGCGGTGAAAGAGCTGTTGGATGCCTTAGAGGCGAATAATCCGATTACGCCGGATGACATGGTAAGTGTCACCTTTTCGGTGACGTCGGATTTAAACGCAATTTTCCCAGCTGCGATCGCACGCCAGCGCCCCTGTTGGGACACCGTACCCCTACTAGACGTGCAGCATATGCATGTGGCGGGTAGCCTCCCCATGTGTATTCGCTTTTTGATCCATGGTTATATGGCTATCCCCCAGGCTGAGATTTACCATCCCTACCTGAGGGGAGCCAGTGGATTGAGGCCTGACTGGGCGAGTGTGACGGCCTAATAAAGACGGGGTCAAAAACGTGGGGGATTTTGCATGCAAAATCCCCCACGTTTTTGATGGATCAATTTTTGTGATGAAAGCGGATACCCAGGAAAATATCATACACAAATCCCCAAAAGTCCTTCCGCTGATTCAGACCTAGGGATTGGGGAGAGCCCTTCTCGTCCAATAAAGGCTTCATGAGCTCGTAGGCTGGCTTGTACTTATACCAGGGAATGGAGGGCCACAAATGATGAACCAGGTGATAGTTCTGCCCCATGATCAGCAGGTTCAATAGGCGACCTGGATAGACCCGCGCGTTTTTCCAACGATTCTTTTCTTGGAAGGGACGGTGAGGCAGGTAGTCGAAAAACAACCCCAGGGCTACACCCACCACCAAGGCTGGCGCAAACCAGTAGTTGGCAAAATAGGGCAAAAAATCAAACCGCCAAGCCGAGTAAATCAACCCGGCAAAGGTCAAACGGCTTAAAAACCATTCCCAGAGCTCATACTTTTTCCACAGCCGCCGCTGGAAGAAGTAAATTTCATGGTAGAAAAACCGCGGCGCGATTAGCCATAGAGGACCACAGGTGGACACAAAGTGATCGGGGTCATTCTCTGGATCGTTGACATTGGCGTGGTGTTGTAAATGCACCCGGGTGAACACGGGGAAGGTGAACCCCAGCATGAGGGCGCTGCCATGACCCAACACCGCATTGACAATTCGGTTGCTGTGGGCTGAATTGTGGGATGCATCATGGATGACCGTACCTACTAGGTGTAGGGCCACCGTATTTAAAACAAAACAAACCCAATGGGGAAAGCTCCAGGAAAAATACCCAAACGTTGCCACAATCACCAATGCAACTGCACCAACGAATATGAGTAGATCCGGGCTGACGCCACCATCTGCGTCTAAAAGATCCTTGGGTACTCTTCTGCGCACCGCCGAAGGACGTGTTGCCACCGAAACCACAGTTATACTCCTTCACACCTATGTTTCGAAGTATACGCTACCTAGCGGGCATAATAAAGTTTTGTGACGTTATCTCATATACCCCTAACCTTGTTTGAGCTATATTGCTGGCTACATTGCCGCCACATGGTCAAAAAATATGTCCTAGCCTGAGGTGCCGTGAATTTGTCTAGGGCTGTCTGTAAAATTTGGCATTGGTTTGGCATCTAAGTTGATTTTTGGGTGCATTCCGGCCAGAAGTGTGGGCTTTATGCTTAAGGCAGGACATTGCAACTCTAAGGTGAAGCCGAGGGGATAGGTGGAGCGGAAACGAGTCCAGACATGATAGTATCCGGTGGTTTATTAACCCACTGTCACTAGCCTACGGACAGCACTATGTCACTGCGCCATGCCCTGCGTCGGACCAAAATTGTATCGACCATTGGTCCTGCAACTCAGGATCCTGAAACGTTGCGATCGCTCATTGAAGCCGGTTCCACTACCCTGCGCCTCAACTTTTCCCACGGAACCCACGACGATCATCAACGTAGTATTCGGTTGATTCGCCAGATTTCCTTTGAACTCAATCAGCCCGTCGGCATTTTGCAGGATCTGCAAGGACCCAAAATTCGTTTAGGTAAATTCGAAGAAGGCTCTATCCATTTAAAACCTGGTGACAGCTTTATCCTCACCAGTCGTCAGTTGCCCGGTACCCAAACCATTAGCTCCGTTACCTATGAGCCCTTGGTGGACGAGGTCCCCACCGGTGCCATCATCTTGCTGGACGATGGCAAGGTGGAAATGCGAGTGGTCAATAAGGATATGGAGCAAAAAGAACTCCACTGCGAGGTGGTGGTGGGCGGCAAGCTATCCAACAGCAAAGGCGTTAACTTTCCTGGCGTCTACCTATCCATTAGGGCTCTGACGGAAAAAGACAAGGTGGACCTCGCCTTTGGCCTTGATCAGGGGGTGGATTGGGTGGCCCTCAGCTTTGTGCGCAATCCCCAAGACGTCTTAGAAATCAAGCAGATTATTGCCAATGCCGGCAAACAAGTGCCCGTCATCGTCAAAATTGAAAAGCATGAAGCCATTGAACAGATGGAGGCCATTTTGTCCCTGTCGGACGGCGTCATGGTGGCGCGGGGGGACCTGGGGGTAGAGCTACCGGCTGAAGATGTGCCCATTCTCCAAAAGCGCCTAATTGCCACCGCCAATCGCCTCGGCATCCCCGTGATTACAGCCACTCAAATGCTCGACAGCATGGTGAGCAATCCTCGGCCCACCCGAGCGGAGGTCTCCGATGTGGCCAACGCCATTATCGATGGCACGGATGCCGTCATGCTGTCGAATGAAACAGCGGTGGGGGAGTATCCGGTAGAAGCTGTAGCCACCATGGCCAAGATCGCCATGCGCACCGAAAAAGAGGAACTGACTAAAAAAACAGATACGGGCACTAGTCGCACCATTCCCAATGCCATTAGCCGGGCCGTCGGGCAAATTGCATCGCAGCTCGATGCAGCGGCGATTATGTCCTTGACCAAAACCGGTGCCACGGCCCGTAACGTTTCCAAGTTTCGTCCTTCCACCCCGATCCTAGCCGTCACCCCCCATGTAGAGGTGGCCCGGCGGCTGCAGCTGGTTTGGGGGGTGAAACCTTTACTGGTGGGCGATTTACCCTCTAGCAATCAAACCTTTTTGTCAGCGATTAACGTCGCCCAAGAAAAAGAACTCCTAGATGATGGGGATTTAGTCGTCATGACTGCGGGCACCCTGCAAGGGGTTTCCGGTTCCACGGACCTGATTAAGGTGGAGCTGGTTACCGCTGTCCTGGGCCATGGCAAAGGCATTGGTGAAGGTGTGGTCAGCGGTCGCGCCCGGGTCGTGAGCAAGGCCTTAGATATCAGCAATTTTAACCCCGGTGAAATTTTAGTGGTGCCCAGTACCAGTGCTGACTATGTGGACATCATGCGCCATGCCGGCGGCATCGTTACAGAGGATGCCAGCCATGGGGGCCATGCCGCTGTGCTGGGGTTACGTCTGGGGATTCCAGTATTGGTTGGCGTGGGCGATGCCACCCGGATTATTCGCGATGGCACCATCATTACCTTAGATGCCAAGCGGGGGATGATTAGCTCTGGGGCCAGCAACGGCGGCCATCGCGAAGCCACAATGTCCTATTAGTAGTTCCTACCCCCAGCTGACCCTATCCCCAGCTGACATAGGGCAGGTTGGCTGCAGTTGCTCTAATTTGTTCGGCCCCCTGGAGTAGTTGACCACAGGCATCCCAGGTGCCGTTGATGAACATTTGGTGGTTGCCTGCTTTGATGGTGACCTCTGAGTTCAGTCCGCCGCCAGATATTGTGAGGCCTTCTAAGTCGAGGGTGAGGGCGGTGTCAGGGGATGCGGCAATTAATCTCTGAAGTTGGTTAATGGTCTCTGGTGTGGCTACGGCACAGGGCATGCCGATGGCCACACAGTTGCCGAGGAAAATTTCGGCAAAACTTTGGCCCACAATAGCACTGATGCCCCAACGCATAATGGCTTGGGGGGCATGCTCCCGAGAGGAGCCACAGCCAAAATTGCTATTGACGACTAAAATCTTGGCCCCTTGATATTGGGTCTGGTCAAAGGGATGGGTGCCGTTGCTCTGGACTCGATCGTCTGCAAACACGTTTTCTCCTAGGCCGTCGAAGGTCACACAGCGCAAAAAACGAGCCGGGATGATCCGGTCCGTATCGATGTCATTGCCCACTAAAGGAATGCCGCGACCGTTGACCGATGTGATTTTAGACGTTGCTGGAGCCATAGTGTGTGTTAAAACGCTACCGTATATGAGGTTACCGGTTTCCTATAGTAACGTGATACCAGGTTTTCCCTGCAATAGACTTCTTCATGTTATTTCCCCCATGGTTCAGACCCATGGGGGAAGTAATGGGGGCGAATTCTGGGTTGCCTGGGGCTGTTTTTAAACCTGGTAAAGGAATTCCAGGTCTGTCTGGTTAGGCGTATTAGACAGGTCATAGTAGGGCCGATTAGTTAGCCACACTGACTGGTATGGCTGCAGATTGTAAGCCGCATGGAGATCGTCAAACTGTTCGCCGCTAATTAGATCCATCCAACTGTCGGTATTCACCAGGTTTAGTTGGCTTAGCCTGAGGGTATGGGGCTGGTTACTGAGGTTGTGAATGGAAAAAATGCTTTGATCCCGGGCAATGCTCTGACGCCAGAAGGCAAAAATAGCCGGATTGTCTAGGTGTAGAGTATATTGTGTTGCGTTAGGATGAAACGCTTTTTGCTGACGACGAATCTTGATCAGCCGTGACAACTCTGCCAATACGATGGATTGGTTAGAGTTAGGATCCGTGAGGAGAGCGTCTAATCGGTTTTTATCCCAGGAGTGCCGGTTGATGGAGCGATTGTGGCCAGTGAGCTGCATCTTTTCCACATCATTGGGGGTGGCCAGCAAACTGTGGATATAGAACGCTGGAATGCCTTCTAAAGACATCATCACGGTTTGGGAGCAAATGAACCGCTCAATCTGCCATTGGTCAGGTCCCTGGGCTGTTCCCTGGAGGGCGTCAAATAGGGAGATATTGATCTCATAGGGAGACTCGCTACCATCAGCTTTGCGGCGCATATTGATTTGGGCACCAAAGCTGCGCATGGTATCAATCAGGGTTTCAAACTCTTCTGCTGCCAACAGTCCCTCGGTGGGACGCATGCCAATACCATCGTGGGAGGCGGTAAAATTAAAGTAGGCGCAACCAATGGGGGCTGGTGGCATGCTCATCATCCATGTTTTGAGATGATCGGCTCGACCTTGCATCAACGCATTCAGCAGCAGCGGTGGCAGGCTGAAGTTGTAGATCATGTGGGCTTCGTTGCGATCGCCAAAGTAGCTCAAATTTTCCCGATTCGGTACATTGGTTTCGGTGATTAGGGCAATACCTGGATCCACCATTTGTAGAATCGCGCGGAAGGTTTGAATTATGGCGTGGGTCTCCGGCAAATGAATGCAGCAGGTCCCTAAGGATTTCCACAAAAAGCCCACGGCATCTAACCGAATATAGCGAGCACCGTGGCCTGCATAGGCCATCATGATGTTGACAAACTCTAGAAAGACGTCAGGGTTGCCATAGTTTAAGTCGACTTGGTCGGCACTAAATGTGGTCCAGACATGTTGCAAACCTTGAGCTGTCTCCACCGGAGTGAGGAGGGGGCTGCTGCGGGGGCGCACCACATCCGCTGTTGGTGTATCATCTGGCAGGCTAATGAAATAATCACGGCCTGGTAGTTGGTCTTGCTTAAACTGCTGAAACCAATCGCTTTGGCTAGAAACGTGGTTAGCCACCAGATCGAACATCAGGTTGAAGCTGCTGCCAATGGCCTCCACATCAGCCCAGTTGCCCAGGGTTTGATTGACTGCCAAAAAGTCAATCACAGAAAATCCATCGTCAGAACTGTAGGGGAAAAATGGCAGGATGTGGACTCCTGTAACGGTGTCCTTTAGGTGGGTGTTGAGAAACTGGTGCAGGGTTTGTAACGGCGATGTATCGTCACTGCGGATGCTATCACCGTAGGTAATGAGCAAAACATTATTCTGATTCCACTTACCCAAATCCTCTTTGGAGTAGGCTTTGAGATGCTCTTTGGTCAGATCGTAAAGCTTAGGCAGAAGAGTATTAATCTGCTCTTCAGAATATACACGGCTCAGTAGATGGCGGATTTTAGAGGTAAATTGCTCAAACGATATGGCAGCTTTAGACGTTGTCAACATGAATAGGGAAGTCTGGTGTGAATATTTTCGTGGGCAAGCACTGAGGTGCGATAGAGTAAATGCAAGCAAATAAACTTGAGGCCCAAGGTTAAATCCTTGTTCCACAAAGTTTCCAAATATTCCTGAGGGTTTGAATGTCTAGGGAGTTGAATAATTAGATCAATTATTAAAGTCTATTTGGGTCAGCTTAACCCAGGTGACTGGATAATTCACCATCAGATATGGACTGTCTGATTTGAATATCAGCAAGACTAATAATTGAGCAATTTTGATTGTGATTTATGAGTAATTAGGTTATCACCGGTTTTTTAGAAAAGTCTGGAGATAAGTCTAAATATCGAGTATGCTTCACAACTCTCAATAAACTCTAAAGTCTATGTGAATTGAACTCTCTCTGGACCATCAGAAAAAACTATAAAAGAGGTCCTTGGTTATGCGCCAAGAACCTCTTTTATAGTTTTAGTTGCCAAGGGGCTAATGGCGTTGACCCTTAGTTGATGGGCACAGGCTGCCTGAGCAAAAGCTGGGTACAGTGGCCAGCTTTAGTTGAGCATATTCAGGGGCAAAATCAGGTAGCGCTGGTGGATGGTGAGCCACCCTTCTTTACGAAAATCTCTTAGCAGGCGGGTGACGGTGACCCGAGTTGTGCCAATGGTTGTGGCTAGCTGGTGATGGGTTAAACGGATGGTTAGTTTAACTCCTTGGGGTTCTACCCGACCAAACTCCTGGGCCAACGTAATTAAAAGCTGCCGTAGTCGATCGGCCACTAGCCGCTTTCCAGAGAGAGCTAGCCAAGCTTCCGATTGCTGGAGACGTCTAGATAGATGGGAGAACAGTCCTGCCATTAACGGGGGCGAATTTTCCAGCTCTGCCATGGATAGGGGCAAAGCATCTACGGGGGTAAGCGCCGTTGCCCAATAGGGACTAACCCCCGTCAGGCTGAGGCCAAAGGGCATGGAGGGTCCTGCCAGTCCCAGGAGTGTTTCGCTGCCGTCTGGATGAATCGTGTGCAGCTGCACAATGCCTCGGCAGATAACGTAAATTTCATTCCGCCTCAGGGGAATGCTTTGGCCTGCTGCAAATTGCGTTAGATTGCGCTCGTGGTAAAGCTGCTCCAGCAGCGCAATATAGTGGTCCGATGTGCTGTGGGCTTGGGTGGAATGGCTTTGGGTGAGCTGGGATACTGACATAAAAAAACTGAGCCCCTAGGAATGCGGTCTGGGCAATCGATGGCAGAGATGTAGTTTAGCCAACGGCAATGCTTGGATAACTCTGCTAAAAATAAAGAAATTTCGCGCTGCTATGGGAAAAATGATTTGTCCTGGCAGCGCAGTGAAGTTCGCTGGGCCGATATTAACCACATGATTAAAGCAAAGCTTTAACGTCTGGTAATCAAAAGGTTAAGAAAAGCGAAACCTTTTGGCTGTAATTGTTTATCTCTCCCTAAGTAAAATTTTGACCCATGGGGTGAATAGGTCTCATGGGTCAAAATCTGGGATGAGGATGAGGCTAATCTGCTCCCAGGGCTTGGCTTTCTGGCCTAGTTTTCTGGTTGAGAGGTTAGCAGGATGGCGCTGAAATGCATTTCTGCTGATCTATATTGGCTGACTGTACTTATGTGGCTGAATGTGGCTGAGGTTATACCAGACTGCGAACGTCGCTAACCTGACCGTTGACGGCGGCCAAGGCTACCATGGCCGGGCTCATGAGCAGGGTGCGACCTGATGCGGAACCCTGGCGTCCTTTAAAGTTGCGGTTGGAGGATGAGGCACTGATTTGTCGTCCCTGAAGTTTGTCCGGGTTCATGGCTAGGCACATGGAGCAGCCGGGTTCTCTCCATTCAAAGCCAGCTGCCTCAAAAATTTTATCTAGACCTTCGGCTTCGGCTTGTTGTTTGACCTGTTCTGACCCTGAGACCACAAAGGCTTTGATGCCTGCGGCCACATGGCGACCCTGGGCCACCTTGGCGGCTTCCCTTAAATCGCTGAGACGACCATTGGTGCAGCTGCCGATGAAGCATACGTCAATGGGGGTGCCGAGCATGGGCTGGCCGGGGGCTAGGTCCATATAGGCATAGGCTTCTTGGATTAGGGGCTGTTCTTCTGGAGGGAAAGAGGCCAGCTGAGGAATGGCCTCATCGATGCCAATGGCTTGGTCGGGGCTGATGCCCCAGGTGACGGTGGGGGCAATGTCTTGGGCGTCAAAGACGACGACGTCGTCATAGTCGGCGTCGTTATCGCTCCGGAGGCTGTCCCACCAGGTGACGGCCTGGGTAAATTGGTCTCCTTGGGGGGCAAATTTTCGACCGTTGAGATAGTCGTAGGTGGTCTGGTCAGGATTGACGTAGCCGCAGCGGGCTCCGCCCTCAATGGACATGTTGCACAGGGTCATGCGCTCTTCCATGGACATGGCCTCAATGGTGCTGCCCGCATACTCATAGGCATAGCCTGCGCCGCCCTTGGCCCCAAGCTTGCGAATCACATGTAGGGTGACGTCTTTGGCGTAGACGCCCGGTGCTAGGGTGCCGTTGACTTCGATGCGCCGCACTTTGAGTTTGTCGAGGGACAGGGTTTGGGAGGCGAGTACGTCCCGCACCTGGCTGGTGCCGATGCCAAAGGCAATTGCGCCGAAGGCTCCATGGGTGGAGGTGTGGCTATCGCCGCAGGCAATGGTCATGCCCGGTTGGGTCAATCCCTGTTCAGGGGCAATGACGTGGACGATGCCCTGGCTGCCGGAGCCCACGTTAAAAAATCGAATGTCGTTGGTTTGGGTGTTGCTTTCTAGGGCAACGATCATGTCCTCGGCTAAGCTGTCGGCGAAGGGTCTGGCCTGGTTATCGGTGGGGACGATGTGATCCACTGTGGCTACGGTGCGCTCGGGGAACATCACTGGGAGGTTGCGATCGCGCAGCATGGCAAAGGCTTGGGGACTGGTCACCTCATGGATGAGATGAAGCCCAATAAATAGCTGGGTCTGGCCTGAGGGGAGTGTGGTGACCGTATGGAGATCCCAAACTTTATCGAATAATGTGCCTTTGCTCATGGTGATGTGGGGTGTTGCCGCTGTCTAACCGGTGTCTAACCAAAAAGATGCTAGGCCTTTCATTCTAGCCTTAGAGGTTCCCATTCACAGGATGTGCCTGGGCTATCAATGGGCGGATTATCCGCGACAAATGATCAGTGAACATGTTTCAATGGTTGAATATAAGGCTTTTTTGGTTGCGATAAAAAAGGAGTTTGGCGATGGCTGGAGCAGTGGTTTATTTGGTACTTTTGTTTGGCGCAGCAGGCGCTGCTATTGGTATGTACTTTGGCCTCAAATCGGCCAAGCTGATCTAGGTTAGGTTCAATATTTCCGACAATCTATTTCCAGAACTGCTTTTAGGCCGGGATGCGTGAAGATGTCATTCCTGCCCGAAAGCAGTTTTTTTAGTTTTGTGGGCTTGTTCTTGGAGAATCTGGCTTGGATCGATCAGTTGAGGATAGACTTTCCTGGGATGGCTTGGTGGTGGGCCAATCATCCCGCTGAGCTAACACACCAATTCCTGCCAACAGAAACCAACTCAGAACATTAAGGCGAGCATCGAATAGGGTGACATCAAACAGGGCAAAGATCATGCATCCGGTAAACCCGAGCAGATAGCTGAGTAGTGTTTGGTTGGGCCTCGCCACCAGGCGACGGAGGCCGGCGATGTAGCTGCGACCCACCACCCCACAAAAGAGCACCATGGTGGGAATGCCGGTGTCACAGGCTAAATAGAGCCAAAGATTATGGGGATGAAACAGCCGCTCGTGGTCCGTGACGCTAAAGGGTACATACTGATGGCTAAAGCCCCCCAGGCCCCAGCCCACTAAGGGGCGCTGCTGAATTAAATCTATGGCAATGCGCCAGGCGGCGATGCGAGGGTCTTGGGTAAATAGGGCCAGATCGAGAGTGCGACCGCCAAATCCCATGAAAAATAGCCCCGTGGCCATGGCGCTGAAAATGACTAAGCCCAGCATCCACACCCAGCGGTGGCGTCGAGCTAGGTATCCGGCTATGAGTAGCAAGATGACGGCAGCGATGAGTCCGTTTCGGGAGCTGGTGCAAAAGATGCCCATACCCGCCAGGGTAACGGCGGCCGCCATCACCGGTGTGAGTTTAGGCCGACTTTTGGGCTGGGACCTAGCTTGTCCCACCAGCCAGCCCAGCCCTAACCCCAACACAAGGGTGAGATAGTTACTCAAAATGTTCGGGTGGCTCAGACCACCATGGGCCCGGTGCCCGGCAAAACTGACATCAAATACCCAGTTAAACATTGACCAATCGCTGACCTGGGCGGTAATGGTTGGGAATCTTACGATGTATTCGATCAGGGCGGCGACGCTGAAGGGTAAAGACCCCAACACCAATGCCAGGGCCGCCCTAGTCAATAATTGGCTGGGGGGCCGAAATCGGGGGGCCGTAGTCAGGACACCCACCAACAAAAAGTAGGGTAGAAAGTTGGCCAATTGCAGCCAGGCATCACCCCGATTGACGGCAAAGCCGGCACTGGCCAATAAGCCCACCGTTAAGAGACCGTAGCCCTGACGCCATAGGACATGACCAATGGCGTGGCCCCTCTGGACTAGGGCGCTGATCATGAGGGCGACTAAAATGGTCAAACTTAGGTAGCTGGCGAAGGGGAGTACTACCAGGGCCCCAATCCACAGCCATTCATACCAAAGGCCGGAACGCAGCGGAGCCAGAAAATTTTCGGTAGATTGAGCTGAGTTAATACGCACCATCCCCCACTAAGACCACCCATACGGTACGGATAAGAATATATAAATCTAGCCAAACTGACCAGTTACGGACATAGTAGGCGTCGAGGTTGACCCGTTCTTCGTAGGTGATATTGTTGCGGCCTGACACCTGCCACAACCCAGTCAGGCCGGGGAGAACCTGGGTGTAAAGTTCAAATTTTTCGGCATATCGTCGGACTTCATCGTGGACGATGGGGCGTGGTCCCACCAGGCTCATGTCACCCTTGAGCACATTCCACAGCTGGGGGAGTTCATCTAGGCTGGTGCGCCTGAGCCATCGGCCTACGCCGGTAATGCGGGGATCGTATTTAAGTTTGCGATCTTGGTCCCAATGGTTGCGCAGCTCTGGGTGACCCTGGAGATACTCCTTCAGCACTTTGTCAGCATTGGGCACCATGGTGCGAAATTTCCAGGCTTTGAAGGGGCGACCTTTTCGACCGATGCGGACTTGGGCATAAAAAACGGGCCCGGCCGAGTCGAGTCGAATGATCAGGGCAATCAGGGCGATCAGGGGTAGGCAGACAAATCCGACGATGATAGTTAAACATTGGTCCAGCAGGCTTTTGGCCAGTTTTGGGCCAGGGAGTAGGAGTTGTTGGCGGGATTCTAGACCCAGCACCCCCCCCAGATCGCGAGCGGCCACCCACAGGCTGGCCATGCCAAACAGATCGGGAATGATCAGCAGATGGGGAAAGGCTCGACCATAGCGCTGGGCGACGTACAGCAGTCGATCATGGTGTACCCCTGGCATGGCCATAATGGCGTAGGGAATTTGGTCACGGTTGGCGAGTACTGGAGCCTGGGCCAAGTTCCCAATGACGGGTACCCCTTCTAGGTGACCGTGTTTGGTGACATCGTCATCCAGCACGGCCACGGGTTTAAGCCCCAAGGCGGGCTGGCGATGCAGGGTGCGAATCACGAGGGCTCCCGTTTCTCCGGCCCCCAGCACCAATACCGGGTATCCCCACCAAGAGCGCTTGGCCACCAAGGCCCTTAAGGCGTAACGGCCCAGCAGGGGCACGATAATCGATAGGCTCCAGGCCATGAGAAAGGCGGCGCGGGAATAGAGTTCTAGATCGCGAAAGAGAAAGATCGCCGATCCTAGAGTGAGATAGAGCAGTGTCGTGGTTAGGGTTAAGCGGCGTAGTTCTTCCACCGGGCCGATGCCCTGGCCAGGGTAGAGGCCGGCTAAGCCATAGCCTAATAAAAATAGGCCCAGCAAAGGCCATAGTTCCCAATAAAGGGAAGGCGCGTACTGACCGTTGAACCACAGGCGAATATAGACACTGGCAATGCCGGCGATGCTCAACCCTAGGGCATCGCATGCGACCAGGGCGGTCACCATATAACTGGGGTGAGCCCTTACTTTGAGGGGTGCGATCGCAGGTTGAGTTGACTGAGAAAGAGTCATGGGCACCAGATGCCGAGGGCTATAACCTAACTACTCTAAGGGATCACCTTGCAGGAAAGCTGTATAGGTTTGCTCAATACAGTTCCGCAATTGGTTTTGAAAGCAATGGATGGAAAACTGTTCTGCCTGTTGCCGTAGGGTATCCCGATTTAATTCATACATACCCATTTCAAAGGATTTTATGGCCTGTACCAGACTGTCAACTGTCTGTTCTGAAAACAGGACACCGGTTTTGCCATGGATTACGGTTTCGGCCACCCCGCCTCGGCCAAAGGCAATCACAGGGGCTCCCGCCGCTTGAGCCTCCACCGGAGTAATGCCAAAATCTTCCTCCGCTGGAAAAATAAACCCCTTGCATCGCTGCATATGATCCGTCACCACCGCATCCGGCTGCTGCCCCAATAGGCGAATCGTAGGACCCGCCATGGCTTTAATCCGCCGCCAGTCGGAGCCATCCCCAATCACCACCAAGGGCAGTCCCAGTTGATTGAAGGCCTGCACCGTCAGGTCAACGCGTTTATAGGGAACAAACCGCGACACCGTCAGATAAAACTCTTCGCGGGGCTGCTGCCAATCAAACCGAGACATATCCACCGGAGGGTAAATCACCTGGGCCGGTCGGCGATAGGCCCGCCAAATCCGCTTAGCAATAAACTGGGAATTGGCCACAAATTTATCCACCCGATGGGCACTGGCCGTGTCCCATAGCCGTAGGTAGTGCAAAATCAGTCGGGTAATGCCGCCTTTAATTCCCCGTTCTAAACCCGCTTGCCGCAGATATTGATGTTGCAGGTCCCAGGCATAGCGAATGGGGGTATGTACATAGCTGATGTGGAGTTGATGGGGGGCCGTGAGTACCCCCTTGGCCACCGCATGGTTGCTAGAAATCACCACGTCGTAGGCGGATAAATCAAACTGCTCCACCGCCAAGGGCATCAGCGGCAAATACTGACGAAAGATCCGTTTGGCCCAGGGCAATCGTTGAATAAAAGACGTCTGTACCGAACGATTGCCAATGAAGTACCGCTGATCCGGCGACAAAAAATCCACCAAGCTAAACAGGTCTGCATCTGGATAAATCTGCAGAATTTGCTCCACAACTTTCTCAGATCCGGCATGGCTAGCCAGCCATTCATGGACAACGGCAACACGCATAGCAAAATTGGCGACACAAATCGTCCTAAGATTCTAGAGCAGAGCCTCCAGGCATCAGACCCTTCAGACAGAGATACCGTGAGCGAAATCAAAATCCCCATCCTCAACTTAAAACCTCAGTACCAGGCCATTAAGGATGAAATCCAAACAGCCATCAATCAGGTCTTAGACTCTGGGCAGTTTATCCTGGGGCCAACGGTGCAGGCGTTTGAAGCGGATGTAGCAGCTTATCTGGGGGTGAAGCATGCCATTGGTGTGAACTCAGGTACCGATGCGTTGGTCATTGGTCTGCGGGCCATGGGAATTATGCCAGGGGATGAGGTGATCACCACACCTTTTAGTTTTTTCGCCACAGCAGAATCCATCAGCAATGTGGGAGCTAAGCCGGTATTTGTCGATATTCAGCCGGAAACGTTCAACATTGACCCCTGTCTTGTCGAAGCGGCGATTACTGCAAAAACCAAAGCCATCATGCCAGTTCACCTATATGGCAACCCGGCAGCCATGGCTCAGCTTATGGACATTGCAACTAAGTATAATCTCAAAGTCATCGAAGACTGTGCCCAGGCCTTTGGAGCTATTTATAAAGGTGATTGCACTGGCTGCAACCAAAACTGTCAAGACACAACACGTCATCTGCTACAAGATCGATATGTCGGCACCATAGGCGACGTAGGAGCATTTTCATTTTTTCCAACCAAAAATCTTGGAGCCTATGGTGACGGCGGGCTGATTACCACCAATGATGATGAAGTTGCCGAAATGGCTCGTATGCTGCGCGTGCATGGTTCAAAAGAACGCTATCACAATGTCATGTTGGGCTATAACTCTCGGTTGGATGCTATCCAGGCAGCTATCTTACAAGTCAAGCTACGCTACATCGATGAATGGAATCAGAAACGATGTTTGATAGCGAATACCTATAGTCAATATTTGGCAAATGTCGATGGCGTGATCACACCATCGACATCTGAGGGGCACGTGTTTCACCAGTACACGGTCCGAATTTTGGGAGATAAGCGAGATCGATTAAGACAATCCTTAAGCGATGCCGGCATCGGCGCGATGATTTATTACCCTATCCCTCAAGATAAACTACCGATCTATTTAGGCGAATATCCCCAAAATCCTGTCAGCGATCAACTGGGACGACAGGTATTGAGTTTACCGATGTGGCCTGAATTGGCATCCGAGCAAGTCGACTATGTGACCAAGACGTTGCAGTGCCATCTTAAAAAGCTGTAGTTTTATCTGGTCAGATATCCTGGTGACTGACGAAATATGTTATCCGTCCATATTTCTGATTCAATTGCTGGACCCAAGGGTTGCTCAGGCAGTGACATTGCATTAAATTCTTTTGTGACCCTAGCTCCCAGTAAAAAATATGAACGAACAAGAGACGCTAGAGCGCTTAGAAGAGGTTTATAAAGAGGCTAAACGCATCTCTTCTACAACTACCTCCCATCTTATCCTGGCAAAGACCGATGCGATGCACAGACGATTCGTTCAAAAGGCAAAGCAATTTATTCCAGAGGGAGTAAAGTTTTTTCTTAAAAAGATATTAACCAAACTCTACAAGCTCAAATGAACTGAGAAATTATGTGACATACGTTGTAATTAAAATATTTTTGAAATCATACCTATAAAGTATAAAAACTTTTAATCAAGTAAATGAGCATTACGCTATTTTATCTGACTTTTATCCTGCAACTATCGCGCGTTTTCTTAAAGCTTCTCCACAATTAAAATACTTTTACCTTAATCTGTTTAACCCGTTATTGAAGAACATAGGTGCTATCTATTATGCATATTGCAATTGATTTACAAGCTCTTCAGTCACCCACTTCGAGACAACGTGGCATTGGTAGATATACAGAGGCTGTACTGAAAGAATTACTGGAACTGGATAGCCAAACTAAATATTCAGTGTTTTCTAATTCGCAAATAGAGGCATTAGACTTTCCCGTAAATCCAAAGTATGACTCACATAGCATTGCTTATCCTACACCCTATGAAACCGATATTAATTCATTGATTTTAAAAACAACACTTTTGTCCAAAGATGTTGATGCATACTTTATTCCTAGCCCGATGGAGGGATTAGACTCGGTTATTCCAAGGTTTCAAAATTTTTCGAAACGTATCTATACGATTTGCTATGACTTAATTCCACTTATATTTCCCGATACCTATTGGAGTATTCCTGGCTTTCGTGATCATTATTTAAACCGACTGAAAAATATTACTAATTCTGATTTTATTTTTGCAATTTCTGAGGCAACTCGTCAGGATGCAATTAAGTACCTCAATATATCACCTGATAAAATTGTGAATATATCGGGGGGTGTTTCATCATTTTTTCGACCGCTTGATGAGCTTGAGTTTCATCAATGGAATGAACATTTTAGGGAGAAATTCAATATCAAAAAACCATTTGTCATGTACGCCGGTGGTGAAGATTGGCGTAAGAATATTGATGGCCTGATAAGAAGTTTTGCTGACTTACCTAAACGTTTACAGGAAAAGTATGATTTGGTTATTGCCTGTAAATTAAGTGCGAGCTTCTGTAAGAGTATCGAAAGCCTTGCTAGTCAGCTAGGGATTCGTTCTTCTCTCATTATTACTAACTATGTATCAGATGAAGAATTAAGGGCCTTATATTCTACTTGTTATTTATTTGTTTTCCCATCCTTTTATGAAGGGTTCGGTCTACCTGCCCTTGAGGCAATGTCCTGCGGAGCTCCTACTATTGGGTCATCTTGTTCTTCTGTGCCTGAAGTCATTGGATCACAAGATCAACTTTTCGACCCCCATCAACCAAATGAAATTACTACACGTATGTGTAGTGTCTTAGATGACAGCCATTTTCATTTAACTTTAAAGGATAGGTCTTTAAAGCAGGCTAATAGCTTTACTTGGAAGTCTGTTGCTCAGAAAATTTCGGATGTGTTTTCTGAACAGCAGCCAGTTAGTCGTTATAGTGTTTCATTCTCGCGAATTCCAAGAGATTTTCAGAAAACAAAAATTGCTTATTTCAAATATCTTCCTACCAATAAAAAGAGGGATTTGACACAGCAGCTACTTGAACTGCTTTCTCCAAATTATGATACAGACTTGTTTTATGACCAAGTAGGAAATCAAGCTCATTCAGAGCTTGATGGGACCTCATATAAGATATCAAATTTTGAGGGGCGGTTAGCTAATAACCTATATGAACTATTGATTTACGAAATAGATGGTGGTCATCTATCAGATGAAATGCTCGATAATTTAAAGATATATCCTGGAATTATTTTTTTGGTTAATATCAAAGGAATTGATTTGGATAATTTGGCTTTAATAGTCAATCGCTCTCTTCAGACAGTTGTATTTTGCAAGGATATTTATAACGTAATTTCTAGGAAGTTTAATTTCTCCGAGAACCAAATTCTTTTTTGTGAATTAGGGCTGAGTGCAGCTAATCCTAAAAATTTTAGTGATGTGCTCTCCAAGAAAATAGTATTTGCCAAAGAGAAAAAGAAAAAACAGGTGATCGATTATGTCGGACGAGAGTGTGCAAAAATTCCTTTAAGTACTCAAGAAAATTTACGTCAGTTAGGAAGAATCATCCTAGAAGCCTAATAATAGCTAAATCGATTTCTCTAAACGAAATTTAAGCTTTATTGAAAATGTACACTAATTGGTATATATATTAGGCACGGTTAGTGTGTATAAGCATGATTTTGCTTTCTTCAAGATTAAAAGAAGTTGTAAAACGAGCGATTGGCATATCAACAGCTCAAAGTAGAATCCTTGATCTTGAGGATCAAGTGGTGAGTTTGCAGAGTCAGATCCTAGAGTTAAAAGAAATAATTAAGTCCATTCATCCGTCTCCAGAATTAGTGTCGACTTCTGTGTCAATAGATTGGAACGCTAATCTATCGCTTGTTCCAAAGGATGGTCAGATTGAGACAGAGAATGAAAAAATAGCAACATCATTAAGTTTGCTTGCTAGTGAAAAATTCCTACCGCAGGAACAAGACTATGCGATAAAAACAATGGTGTGCCAGCACCGTCATTTTCAGTTGCCTTGGTTTGCTGATTGGAATAAAGAGATTAATCCAGATGGTGGCCTCAGTTCCTCTCCTCAGAAGCTGGAGCGTAAGGGTTGGGAGTACTGTTCCATTTTGCAAGCGCTTTCAGAGCGTGGCATGCTGCAAGCAGGCAAGCGCGGTTTAGGGTTTGCTGTGGGTACTGAACCTTTGCCAGCCGTGTTCGCTAAACACGGAGTTGAAATTTTAGCGACTGATCTAGATACCAGTGCCGAAGCCTCTAAGGCTTGGCAAGCAACAAATCAGCATGCGGGTTCTTTGCAACAACTGTGGAAACCGAAGATTATATCTCAAGAGGCTTTTCAAAAGCTGGTACGGTTTCAACCGGCTGATATGAATCATCCTGAAACTATTACTGACAAGTTTGATTTTATATGGAGTTCATGTGCCCTTGAACATTTAGGGGGCTTGCAAGCTGGTTTCGACTTTATCTTGCGCTCCTCTCAGCTTTTGCGTCCCGGTGGAATTGCTGTTCATACAACGGAATTTAATGTTGCGTCTAATTCCTCAACTATTACTACGGGGGGGAGTGTCATTTATCGGAAGTGTGATATTGAAGCTCTTGACTATCATTTAAGAAAACATAGTATGTGTCTTGAAAAGATGGACTTTTATGCTGGTGCACTACCGGCTGATAGGCAATACGATACGCCACCATATTTCAAGACAGAGAGACAACATGTGAAACTTAAGCTTTTTGATCACATTTCAACATCATTAGTCCTCATTGTTTATCGGTAATTGGGTGAGCTTTACAACTGATAAAATTGGCTCTTCTCAAGCAAATGTCGGGGAGTTTTGAGAGTTTTAACTCCTCGACATAGTGTATTTATCTAAAATTATCAAGAGGCTGCTTTAAAAGGTTCAGTTTCAGTGCCAAATGACACTAGAGTTATAAACTTGAATCCTGTAAAGTCTGGTTTTGTTTTTCTAACTTTCAGAGATTCGATGTGTGTCTAAGTTCAGGTAAAAATGCTTTTCATTGAGCTTCTAATGAGGTGTTTCTATTGATGTTCTTATGCTCTTGATGTTCGGGCTATTTTTTTTTCAGCTTTTGGGTCAAGATTCTTAGGGGTAGGGCCACTCGCCACCATATACTCGCATTTATTTCTGTTATTTCCATTTCAAGTTTTTGGTGTTTAATATCAAGTGCCTGATAGCTTTTTTCAAGTGCCTTGAATTCTGCATCGAGAGCTTTGTAGTTTGTATCAAGTGCCTTGAATTCTGCATCGAGAGCTTTGTAGTTTGTATCAAGTGCCTTGAATTCTGCACCAAGGGTATCAATGGCCCCTTGTTGCTGTCCTACTAATCCAGTCAACGAATGCTCCTGGGCAGTCTGAAATTGATCCCATATGTTCGGTGGAGCTTTGAAGTAAGAGTCTAATTCTTGATGTTCGTTCGCTACATAGAAGCGATTAAGGCCATCAAAGTAGACAAAGTGATAGTCTTGGTTACTAATTAATGACTCCCAATCATTATGACGAGCATCTTGTGTCATGGGTAAAGTTGCCTCGACTAGGATAATCCAAGGCCGAACAACTGTGAAGTCTATTCCTTGAAGGACTTCTATTTCACTCCCTTCAACATCAATTTTCAAAAAATGGACTACGCTTAATTGATAGTTACAACAAATTTCTGATAGAGATATTGTTGGGACGGGATACTCAACAACCTTAAATCCCATTTCGTCTGCATATCTTCGAGCGCTGTCGCCGTTAGTCGTAGATAATCCTGTATCTAGCACTTCAAAGAAATTTACTGTGCCTTTAGAATTACTGGCTGCAACTTGAAGGTTTAAGTCTCGTGGACGGTGCTCCTCAAGTTTTTGAAACCATGAGGCGACAGGTTCAATATTTACTCCATGCCAGCCAATATCATAAAAAGACTTAGTGACAGAATGAAGTTCTGGATCGTTCGCACCTACGTCAATATAAAACCCTTCAGAAATATGTTTAAGGGCGCGATAGAGTATAACGTCTTCATAATTTTGAGCGTAAGAAATAAAAGTCACATGTTTTACGAGTACTTTTTCTGAAGCATTATGTACATAAATATACCATCTCTATAATGCTCCTTCAGCTCCATTGCAGCTTGTTCAGCCAGAAGTTGGCGAGACCGTCCTAGAAAGAAGAACACATGAAAACGAGTATACTCATACATGTATTCAAAACATGGAGTGGCATGGACCATTGAGCCTTCGTCTTTTAAGATAGCCTTCATTTTTAGGATGTCTGCTATTGGATCCTGAAGGTGTTCAAGGACGTTATTGGAAAAAATGCCATCAAAATTGTGGTTGGAGAGCTGATTTTCATCTTGGATGTAGAGATCTGTATCCGTTGATGGTGGTGAAAATGGATCGTAGCCTAAAACATTCCATCCTTCTGCTCGTAAGATTTGCAAAGTATTAGACCATCTGCCTGCTCCCCAGTTTAGGTATAGTCCGTTGCGTTTGGGTTTCATCGCATAAAATGCTCTGAGTTCCAGCTGCGTGGAGTCACCCTCTGAATATGCTTGATAATGCCAAAAATATTCGCGGCTTAGAGCTTTAGGTGAGAGGTGTAAAATTTTTGTTGGTCCAAAGATGACATCACAGTGAGGGCATTGATAACGTAATAAATCACCTCCTCCGAAGATACAGTGAGATTCAAACACTTGTAAACTAGTACCTTTAAGATTTTGGTTGCATAGAGGACAGTTTGTAGGAGGTTCCTGTGTGCTTGCCAATTGGGTCATGAGACCGTCATGTAAGCTCCATTTTGAAAAGATTTGCTGTTGAATCAAATTTTTTTTTAATTCCTGGATTTCCTGACTGAGTTCGGTGAACCTTTGAAGGACTGGTTCATGGAGCTGTTGAGATTGATTTTGATGTGTTTGAGAGTTATTGGTTTGATGCTGCTCTGGCCGATTTAGGTTTTGACTATTTTGCAGGCTAAACCGGTTCTTAACCAGTAAAGCAGGGTTAGAAAATGGCTTAAAAAGGCTGCCAAGGAATTGTTTAATCTTTTGCTTAGGCATATGGGCTGTAATGATTCTGTTTATGCTTTTGGATAGCTATTGCCGGTTCAATCCAAGCGCTTCCACCAAAGGGTGTTTTGTCAAGATTGGCAACATTGAAAATCAAAGCTAGCTCTTGCCATTCGAAGTTATCACTCAACTGTAGTTCTTCGCTTACGAGTGCTACCGCAACAGAGTAACTTCCTGGACCTAAGTTTGTCGAAAAACTAATTTCATAGGTTAGTGTTTCTTGTTTCTCTAAGTTATATAAAATCTGTTTAGTATACTGAGTATTAGTGCCGTAGACTTCCTGTCCCAGCCTATCCTTAATCATGTAGCCTAATACTAGACTATTTAATGGAGATTCTATCTGGACGTGAATCCTAAGAACTACATTTTCTCCAACGTTAACAAGTTCAACAGGATCGTTGTTTCTATTGAATAAGGTTACATCAATAATAGATGCCTCACCCGTACCAGAAATAGTTTGAAGCTTACCATTCTGTAAGCTATTCAACCGGATATTGCCACTGTCTTTATCAGTTAAAATAGCATTGTAATAATCTATCGTCTCATCCGGAGTTCCATCTTTAATTAAGTGACCTTTTTCGATCAAAATAACTCTGTTACAAAGGCTTTTAATCGCATTAGAGTCATGAGAAACAATCAGTAATGCAGTTCCTTGTTTTTGGAAGTCACGAATCCGACTAAAGCTTTTATGCTGAAAATAAGCATCACCTACTGATAAAGCTTCATCTATGATGAGAATCTCTGGTCGGAATGCTGTAATTACAGAAAAGGCAACACGCATTTGCATGCCGCTAGAGTAAGTATTAACTGGTCTGTCAAAATACTCTCCCACCTCTGCAAAAACTTCTATTTCTGGCATTACGGATTCAATCTCTGCTTGCGAAAAACCCATTAACCCAGCTGAATGGTAAGCATTTTGGCGTCCTGTGAAATCAGGATTAAATCCCATGCCCAGTTCAAGTATGGCTCCAATGCGTCCACTGACATTGATTTCACCTGTAGTTGGATGTTGGGTTCCAGTGACCATTTTGAGCAGAGTACTTTTGCCAGCCCCATTTTGGCCAACAATACCGACTGCTTCTCCCGGAGCTAATGAAAACGAAATATCTTGAAGAACCCAGGTTTCATTGGCAGGCTTAGTCGAGATGTTAAACCAGGACAGAACACGAGCAATTTCAGAGCTATATTGCCTGTAAGCTTTTCCAACATTAGAAACAACTAATACAGAATCTGTCATAAGACGTCTACAATCTCGTGTCTGGCTCGACTAAATAAGTCCATTGATACCCTGAGAAGTAACAGGGAAATGATAAAAATACAGAGCAGGGGACCCCACTCTAGGTCTGTCCCATAAAGTATGGCACTTTGATATGCTCCTACAATCCAGTACATGGGGTTGAACTTTATCAAGCTACGTAGTGAAGCTGGCACAATATCTGGCGTATAGACGATGGGTGTGAACCAAAAACTAAGTTGCAGTGCAATCGGCACAATCTGACCGATATCACGAATAAACACATTTAATGTGCCGAGAATTAGTCCAATGCCAAGGGCTAAACCTAGCGTGATAATTGTCAAAATTGGAATCCAAAAAACTCTGCCTCCAGGGACATAACCCATGACGGCACAAACTGTGAGGATTGCCCCAAAGAGAAATGCGTTATTTACAATTGCTGAACCTGTTACGATCAGAGGCAAGCAAATTTTGGGAAAGGCCAGTTTTTTTAGCAGATTACCATTGTCTATAAAGACTGTGAGGCAGCGGGTAATAACTTCAGTAAAAAGGTTCCAGGCTAGGGTTCCGGCGAGTAGATAGATAGCATAGGCGAGCTTATTGTCTGCCATATCTGGTAGGCGACCAGATAACAGCTGCCCTAAAACCAACGCAAAGATGGCAGCTTGAACTAAGGGATGAATAATCATCCACAATCCACCTAGTCGACTACGGACAAATCGACTGCGGAAATCTACTTTTATGGACGACAGGATAAAGTACCTATACTGCCATATTGCCGACATCAATGCTTTCATTGTTCGCTAATTTATAGCTAACCGATGGTATCACGGGTAGTACACTTTCTGCTAGTTCATAGATTTGCTTAGGCAAGGAATATATGCCGATATGTCTTCACTATTAGTTAATTTATCTGCACTACTAGAAAAGCCTACGGGGATTAGTGTTTACTCAAAAAATATAGCTTCGTACTTGCTAGAACTGGAACCTATATTTTTTGCGGCTAATGAAGTTGATAATTTTAAGTGCCAGCCTATTCCTCAAGGTCTATCCCCTCAGTTTGGGGTGCGAGGACACCTTAAGCGTTTATGGTGGCTGCAATCCAAAATGCCGCACTACTATCGTAAGTTGCAATCTAATCTGATTTTCTCGCCGTTGCCAGAAGCGCCTCTGTATTCAGACTGTCGCTTTATTGTTACTGTCCACGATCTGATTCCTCTACGCTTTCCTGCGCAATTTTCGGCGCATCTTGTTGGCTATTTTCGTTACTACGTTAGGCAAGTGGCCGTTCAAGCGGAACATATTTTCTGTGATTCTGTCGCTACTGCCAATGACTTGACTGAATTTTATGGCATTTCAGCTAGTAAGATTACACCTATTTTATTAGCCTATGATAAAGGGCACTTTAAGCCATGTCAGCAAGAACAAAAAAGCTATTTTCTCTATATTGGTAGACAAGACCCTCACAAAAATTTGCCTAGGTTGATTGAGGCTTTTCAACGAGTTTATCAGGCGAATAAAGGTCTAGAACTATGGCTGGTTGGCCCTAAGGATAAGCGATATACTCCTATGCTCCTGGAACAGGCAGAGGCAGCAGGGGTGGGGAATAATGTTCGGTTTCTAGACTATGTTGCCTATAATGATTTGCCTAAACTACTGGGCGGAGCTATTGCCCTGGTCTTCCCCAGCCTTTGGGAAGGTTTTGGCTTGCCACCATTAGAAGCGATGGCTTGTGGTACCCCCGTGATTACTTCAAACTTGGCTTCTTTGCCAGAGGTTGTGGGAGATGCGGCTATTTTAATTGATCCCTATAATGTTGATGAGCTTGCTGATGCCATGCATCTGCTTGCCCAGGACGTTCCACTTCAGACTCAGCTGCGGGCAGCGGGTTTAGCGCGAGCGAAGCAATTCAGTTGGGAAAAGACGGGGCAGCAAACGGCTGAAGTCCTGAAGAGGTTTCTCTGATTTCTAAGCTATGGCGCTGTGCACTGTACCTTTCCGGACTACGCAGATTTTGAGGTAGCCTTTGCAGGTTCAATGCCAACTGCGGTTAAGTCGGAATGAATCATTAGCTGTACTAGTTCATCAAAGGTTACCGATGGTTGCCAGTTGAGCTGTGTTTGAGCTTTTGTGGGATTGCCAATCAGTAAATCAACTTCTGTGGGTCGCAAATATCTCTCGTCAAAGGCAACATAGTCTTGCCAACGAAGATTTACATGACCAAAAGCCTTCTCTAAAAACTCTTCTACCGAATGGGTCTCGCCTGTGGCAACAACATAGTCGTCGGCTTTGTCCTGCTGCAACATCAGCCACATCGCCTTGACATAGTCCTTTGCATAGCCCCAGTCCCGTTTTGCATCTAAGTTACCCATATAGAGCTTTTTCTGGGTGCCAGCTACGATTCGAGCTACCGCACGGGTGATTTTTCGGGTCACAAATGTTTCCCCGCGTCTTGGCGACTCATGGTTGAATAAAATACCGTTACAGGCAAATAAGTCGTAGGATTCGCGGTAGTTGACCGTTTGCCAATGGGCGAACACTTTGGCGCAGGCATAGGGGCTACGGGGATAAAATGGCGTGGTCTCCGTTTGAGGCACAGCCTGTACTTTGCCAAACATTTCAGATGACCCAGCCTGGTAAAAGCGCACTTCATTGCTGGTGCGTTGTTGGTAATCGCGGATGGCCTCTAGCAAACGCAGTGTTCCCATGCCGACTGTATCTGCCGTATATTCTGGAGAGTCAAAGCTAACTCGAACATGGGATTGGGCACCCAGGTTATAGACTTCACAAGGCTGCACTTGTTCTAAAACGCGGCGGATCATAGTACCGTCATTTAGATCGCCATAGTGTAGAAATAGCCGAGTATCCTCTTTATGTGGATCAGTATAAATATGATCGATACGGTCAGTATTAAATGTAGATGCCCGTCGAATAATTCCGTGAACTTCGTAGTTTTTCTCTAAAAGTAGTTCGGCTAAGTAAGACCCGTCTTGACCTGTAATTCCAGTGATTAATGCACATTTTGGTTTAGACATGTTCTTACTTTGTCCCTAACTGATTAGTCGCAAAACACATTAACTCAGTTTGGTAAAAAACTTAAGAAAAAACTGTAAATATTGCTATGGTTGTTTACGTTATCTCCATAGTTTTTTGAGTTCGTGGCAAAAAAAGCACTGATTACCGGATTGACGGGGCAAGACGGGTCTTATCTTGCAGAGCTTCTGCTAGATAAGGGGTATGAGGTGTATGGGATGGTCCGTCGTTCTAGCTCTAGTGGTTTTGGTCGCATTAGTCACTTTGCCGATAAGATTCACATTATCTCTGGGGATTTGCTAGACCAGTTTTCGCTGATGGATGCCATTGATCAGGCCCAGCCGGACGAGATCTATAACCTGGCCTCCCAAAGCTATGTGCCATTGTCCTGGACGCAACCAGCGCTGACGGCTGAATATACTGCTATTGGTGTATCTCGCTTGTTAGAGGCGATCCGTCGGTGTAAGCCGGACGCAAGGCTTTACCAAGCCTCAAGTAGTGAGGTGTTTGGCCAGCCGGATGAGTCACCCCAGACGGAGCGGACGGCGTTTCGACCCCGCAACCCCTATGGGGTGGCTAAGGCCTATGCCCATTGGATGACGATCAACTATCGGCAGCAGTACGGCCTCTATGCCTGTTGCGGCATTACCTATACCCATGAGTCGCCCCGGCGCGGTGCGGAATTTGTTTTTCGGAAGATTACCCGTGGGGCAGTGAAAATTAAGTTGGGATTGGCCCATGAGCTGAAGCTGGGTAACCTGGACGCCCGTCGAGACTGGTGCCACGCGGAGGATGTGGTCAATGCCATGTGGATGATGCTCCAGCAGAACACGCCGGACGACTACATTATTGCTAGTGGTGAAACCCATACGGTGAAAGAGCTGGTGGATTTTGCGTTCTCTTCTGTGGGGTTGAATTGGCAGGATTATGTATCTGTTGATCCTGCTTTCTATCGACCGGATGAGCCGGTGACCTTGGCGGGTTCGATTGATAAAATCAAGCGCGAAATTCAGTGGCAGCCAAAGTACTCTTTTGCCAAGTTGGTGGAAGCGATGGTAGAAAACGATCTGAAGGAACTAACAACTGCTGAGGATTAGATCCGTGGGTATGAAGAACTTGATTTTCGTTGTTTGGGGGCATAGATTGGCCGTCAATGGGCCAAAGCTGTTTGTTTCTGTTGGTCAACTTCCATTAGTTTAGCTAGCGTCTTGAATCTGTTTGAGGAGAGGCCGTTGAAAACTCAAAGGGTCCTAATTACGGGTGGAGCTGGTTTTATTGGTTGTAACTTTGTTCGCTCTTGCTGTCAGGATGCTGGAGCGACAATCGTTTTAGATGCTCTTACCTATGCTGGTAATCGTGCCACACTTGCGGACTTAGAAGGGCCAGAGAATTTTGCTTTTGTGGAGGGTGATATCTGTGACTCGGTGCTGGTATCTAAATTACTTACCCAATATGCTATTGATACTGTTATTCACTTTGCTGCTGAATCTCACGTTGATCGGTCTATCTCTTCTCCTGCGGTGTTTGTACACACTAATGTGGTGGGGACTTTTACTCTCCTTGAGGCGTTTCGACACCATTGGGAGGATGAGGGAAAACCTGAGGGTTTTCGCTTTTTACATGTCTCGACAGATGAGGTGTTTGGCAGTTTAAATTTTGATGATCCACCATTTAGTGAAACAGCTCCCTACGCTCCTAATAGCCCTTACGCAGCGTCGAAGGCTGGTAGCGATCACCTAGTGAGAGCTTATTTTCATACCTATGGTTTACCGACACTGATCACAAATTGTTCTAATAACTATGGGCCTTATCAGTTTCCTGAAAAGCTGATTCCGTTGATGTGTTTGAATATTTTGCTGGGTAAGCCGTTGCCGGTGTATGGGGATGGGCAGAATATTCGGGATTGGTTGCATGTGGAGGATCATTGTAGTGCGATCGCAACCGTCCTACAAAAAGCAGCCCCCGGCGCAACCTACAACATTGGCGGCAACAATCAAGTCAAAAACATTGACATCGTTGAACAGCTTTGTGCCCTCATGGATGAATTAGGAGGAGACCTACCCACATCTCCATCTAGGGAGCTAATTACCTTTGTGCCCGATCGACCGGGGCACGATCGTCGCTATGCCATGGACATCGCCAAAATTCAGCGAGAACTGGGCTGGTCACCCAGCTATGACTTTGCCACTGGACTCAGGCATACGGTGCAATGGTATCTGAGCCACCGTGATTGGTGGCAACCCCTATTGTCAGATCAGTATCAAACCTATTACGCAGACCTTTATGGTGATCGGGCCGCTCTTTAATCCTTTAACCGTTACAGACATGATCCAGGGCCTAGCGATGGTGGAGCATGAGCTGCGGGAACTCATGGAGCAGTCCGATTAAACCTGGTGGGTTCTGGGAACGGTTATGGCTTAGTTGCTGGATGATGGCGGCCATGGAGAATGATTTCTTGATGGCGAATGGCGGCGTTGGCCACTTCCCAGGGAAACGTAAACGATTGGAATGATTCTGGTGAGATACGGTCGATATCGAGATCGACAATCACTTTTCTGAGGATGTCCAGCAGCTGCTGTCGGAGACTTTGCAGTTCAGCAAAATCTTGGGCCTGTTCTATTTTTTCGATCAGGTCCAAGATTTGTAGGTTGTAGCGATCGGCGCGATCTTTTTGGTTGCTAATCAGCCACTGACGGCCTTGCCAAAGGCTGGAGCAAAGCAAAATGCTGACGGACATGAGGAGGCCAATGGGTTCGGCGTAGGTGACTAAAAAACTGGGGTTATCTTGGGTGTAGTAGGCGCGCGCGCCCTCGTGGAGGGGAAAGCCTAGGTTTTGGCTAACGTCTGGGGACTGGATATTGGCGGTGCGAGGATTGATGCGGATCAGTTCGTTGCGATGTTCGTAGAGAATGCGGGTGATGGCTTTGACCACATCGGGATTGACATCAACGTTGGCGATCAGTAACGCGCTGACGGCTACAACGGATAAATCTTGGGGGGGAATAGGGGAGCCGCCGTCGTAGCTACCCTTGGGGATGACGGTGGATTTTAGGTAGGGCTGGGTGAGTTGTAAGGCCCCAATCTGGTCGATAGGTACCAGTTTGAACTGGTTGGTGGCCAGTAACTCGGTGACTTCCTGATTGCCGAGGCCAATGATGCGAAATAGGGCGTCGACGCTACCGGCTTGGAGGGCGCGGTGGGCCTCGGTGCTAGTCATGGGCTGTACTTGAAAGTCGTTTGGGGTGAGACCATAGTGTTGACTGAGGGGCCAAAACAGATTGTAGGAACCGCTGCCTTTGGGCATGAGGGCAATGCGCTTGCCCCGCAGGTCTGTGGGGGTATTGATGCTGGCTCCCTGAGCTGTGATCAGGTGAAACATCTCGGGATAGAGCTGGGCGATGGCGCGCACATTGGGCTGCACTGGCGTATTGTTTTGTACCAAGGCGAGATCGACGGTGTGGCTGTGGATGTCGTCCATGTTTTGGTTGGAGCCATCGGATTCGAGCACCTCAACGCGAATTTTGGGCTCATTGGTTTCGACTACTTGGGCGATGGCTTGACCAAAGGCGTAGTATTCTCCTGTAGTGCCTCCGGTGGCGAGACGGATGGTGTAGGTCCGGTTTTGGTCGTGGAACAGTTTGAGGATGGATGCGATCGCAACTCCCACACTCACCGCTGCGACCAAACCCAATCCCCAGCGTCCCCATTTCCCCATTGTTTTATTCCCCGTTACCCAAGGCTAATTCTGCCGATAGAAAATCCATAAACTGGCGAGCGCTCCTGCCTGAACGGCCATTGTGGCGGGTGGCCCACTGTTTGGCCCGATAGTCCAAATCATCTAGCGGCAAATCCAGGTCAGCTTGCTGGGCCAGGTGGTGCACAATCTCTAGATAGGTTACTTGGTCGGCGGCTTCAAAGGTTAATGTGAGACCAAACCGATCGCTAAAAGAGAGTTTTTCCTGCACCGTATCCCAAGATTTCAGTTCATCTGCTTCGCTAGGGCGGGGCCGATCGGCGAAAAACTCTCGCACTAGATGCCGTCGATTTGAGGTGGCATAGACCACCACATTTTGAGGCCGTCGAGTCAGCCCACCTTCTAGGACAACCTTGAGTGCCTTAAATGCGTCATCGTCCTCCTCAAACGACAGATCGTCGACAAAGATAATAAACTTTTGTGGTTGAGGTCGCAGGTAGTCTACGATCACCGGCAGGTCATGGAGATCTGCCTTTGACACTTCAATCAACCGCAGACCCCGGCTGGCATATTTATTGAGCAGGGCCTTGATTAAGGATGACTTGCCAGAGCCTCGGCTGCCATAAAGCAGCACATTCAGTGCACTCAATCCAGCGAGCAAGAATTCAGTATTTTTGACCAGCGTGGCTTTAGGCCCGTCATAGGCCGCCAGCTCATCTAGGCGAATGGGATCGGGATCGGCAATGCCCAAGAGTTGGCCCTGCTGCCAGCGAAAACCCTGGAACTGGCCAAACTGCCCAGAGCCCTCCTGCTGGTAGTAGGTGACTAAGTTAGGAATTCCCGCTGCCCAGTTTGGGGAGAGGTCTACGGGCAGAGGCTCGGGAGTTAGGGACCATACGACCGGTGCCTGAGTAAGCTGACAGGCTGCTTGGACGCATTCACTAATGTGACTCGGGGATAGGTTGTATAACGCCTGAAGAATCTGCAAATCGTGGCGAACAGCGGTGATTAGGGGCACCGGCAGTGCCGCTAAGGGTAAATGCTGGGCCGCTCGGGTAAAGGCATTATCTGCAATGAGAATCTGCTTAATGAGATAATCTCCCCAGCTGATGCCGGTGTCGGCAAGCGCCTGAAACCATTGACCATAGGCGGTTAGGCAGTAGGCGCGCTCGTTGGTTAAGCCCTTGCTAGTGTTCAGGGCCTCTAGTAAGGAAAAAAAGGTATGGCCCACCGTATTATCGAGGACGGCCTGGTAAAGTAACAGTGAGGCTGCCTGTTGCCGATACTGAGTGATGGTGGCTGTTGTCGCTCCAAATGTCTTCATCCCCAATCTGCCCTATGTCACTAGCACTTATCATCGCATTGATTTACGGCATCCTCGCCATGGTCGGTGGTGTCGTTGGCTATCTAAAGGCCCGCAGTCTGCCATCGCTGATTTCTGGCATTGTCAGTGGTCTCTTGTTATTGATTGGCGCATTGCGGGCGGCGCAGGGGATTGCCAGTGGTCTGTGGGTGGTCAAGATTGTGACCCTGGTGCTGGTGGTGGTGTTTATTATTCGGTTGGTGAAGACGAAAAAGTTTATGCCTGCTGGGTTAATGGTGATCGGCGGAATTGCTACCCTAATTGGGGTATTGGTCTAAAAGAAAGACAGCAGATAAAAGACAGCAGACCATGGACGACGATCTTTTATTCATGACCTGCGAGCAGCTATTGGCAGAGGTCAAACGACTACAAACCGGGAGTCCCCAGATCAACAAGGAGCTGATTTCTCCAAAACAAATGCAGAATTTGGCCCTGTCGCTAGAGGCTGACAGACTGAACGCCCAACCCTGGTTGCCCATTGGGCACCAGGCGACCCAGCTCTAACTGAGCACCCATAAAAGGATCGTCTTTGAGGTTAAGGTGACTGTCGAGATCGAGATGGTCGGCTAGGGGCGACAGCTGGGCCAGGGCGGTATTTGCTAGGGCGCTGTCGGAGTAGCAGCCAAACATGACGCTAAGGCCACAGGCGCGGGCGGTGTGGATCATGCGGCGGGCTTCGGTGAGGCCGCCAGATTTCATCAGTTTGATGTTGATGCCGTCGATGCTCTGCGCTAGGGGCATAATGTCGCGGCTAGTGAAGCAGCTTTCGTCGATAAAAATGGGTAACGGGGATTGGCGTTTGAGCTCGCCTAGCTGGTGGTTGTGGCTGACGGGGAGGGGTTGTTCTAGATAGGTGACGCCGCGCTCTGCAAGCCAGGGGGCCATGGTCTTGGCATCCTCTAGGGTCCAGCCGCCGTTGGCGTCGATGCTGATTTTGTCTTGGGGGCGAAATTCGGCCTGGAGGGCGCTGAACATGTCTTGGTCGGCGGTGATGCCTGCGGGACTGCCTAGTTTGATTTTGATGGATCGGAGATCGGGATAGTCGGCGTGCCAGCGGCGGATGCGATCGCACGCTCCTGCCGGTGTACTGATGCCGACAGTGACTGCCGTCGGCCCAATGCGCTGACGGTCTAAACCCCATAGCTGCCATAGGGGGAGACCGACTTTTTTACCGAGCCAGTCCCAGAGGGCAACGTCGATGGCGGCGCGGGCGGCTGAACAGGGAGCGATTTGATCTAGGCTTTCTTCAATGATTTGCCGGTCAAAGGGGTGGTAGAGGGAGATGCCAGCGGTGATGCGGTCGAGGTCTTGGGTGATGGTGTCAGTGGTCTGGGTTTGGTCGCCGATAGAGAAGGGAGTGGCTTCGCCGTAGCCGGTGATTTGGTCGGCGGTGATTTGGATAAAGAGGTTGGTGGATTGGGTGTTGGTGCCGCGACTGATAGTGAGGGGGACTTTTTTATGGAGGGTGATGGGTTGGTAAGTGATTTCCATGGGTGAGTTTAAGAGGGAGGGATTAAGGGTATCGCCAATGGTGTGGGAGTTTTACTTTTCTGTGATGTGTCCCACAAAATTAAAAAAGCATAGGTTATGCCTTTACCCTCGGGTTAAAAATTTTCCTACCCGCGTACTCAAAGTCCCTCTCCCCTTGGGTTAAAAATTTTCCTACCCACGTACTCAAAGTCCCTCTCCCCCCGGGAGAGGGATTTAGGGTGAGGGCCCATCCCAAGGCCATAAATACCCCTCCATCAGCAGTTCTAAAGCCGCACTTCCTCCAACGACATACCCCAATAAATGTCTAATGGCTGAGCATTGAATCACTTTACCCAGACAGCAAAGTTACATCAGAACTATTGCAAGATCGTTTTAGAGGCAATACGAGTTTTCTTTTTCGCCTGTTCCGATAGGTCCTGGCCGGTCTGGAGCTGGGTGATGTTTTCTTGCAGGACCGTGGCGGCGTTTTGGTCTCCCATTTGGATGGCGGTTTGGGTGGCCGACTGGAGCATGGTGATGGCTCCGGTGCGATCCCCCTCTTGCAGCTTGGTTTCGGCGATTTGGGTTTGGCGATATTTGGCTAGGGCCAGGATGTACTGTTGGACTTGGGGGTCAGGGTTAGCCTGATAGGCATTCTGGGCAATCACGTCGATAAGGACTTTATCGGTGGATAGGGAACTGCCGAGGGCTGGATCGTCGTACTGTACTTCGACGTGGGCAATGGTATGGGTGCCCTCCAGCAGCTGAGAAACGTACAGGTTGGTGAGGATGATTCTGGGGGTGTCGGTCATCAGGTCCCCCAGCCGGATGATGGCTTTTTCCCCTTCGCGGCGGACGTCGAGTTCGATAGTTTCAGGGAGAACTTGGGCGATGGGCTTGAGCTCGGCTAGGCGGGCCTGGGGTTCTAGGGTGAGAATGAGGTAAGCGTTAGTAAGGCTGACGGACTGGACCCGGCTAAAGAGTCGGCTGAATTCTTGGATGGCGTTGTCGGGGTTTTGGATGTAGGCGAGACTGCCGTTGCCAGCGTCGGCCAGCTGCTCTAGGACGTCTTGGTTCCAGTGGTTGCCAAAGCCTAGGGTGCTGACGGTAAAGCTATAGCTGACAGCGAGCTGGGCGAGCTTGAGGCAACGTTCGTTACTGCCGTGCTCGTTTTCGCCGTCGGTGAGGAGGAAAATCTGGGAAATAGTGCCGGTTTTACCTTTGGCGACTTCTTCGATGCCGAGCTTTAACCCTGCGTCGATGGAGGTGCCCCCCCCAGCGCGGATGCCTTCGATGGCTTGGTTGATGGTGGCGGGATCGGTGGCGAGCTGGTTCGGGACGACGACCCGGGCTTCATGGTCAAAGGAAATTATGGAGATACGGTCTTGGGGAGACAGGCTATGGACAATTTTCTGGGCAGCGGTGCGGACGGTTTTGATGGGGGGACCGCCCATGGAACCGCTTTGATCCAAAATTAAGCATAGGTTTAGGGGGGCCCGCTCACCGCTAGGGATGGCCTGCACAGAAATGGCCAAGTGTCGCTGACTGTTGGCTTGGGCGGTGTCTAGGTTGCGATCGCTAATGGACCACTGCACGTTAGCTTTCATTCGTTCTTTTCCCTGCCAATGACACTAATGGTAGTAATGGTTCTAAATATTTCACCTAAATGCATCATCCTAATTTGCTGAAAAACTCCCGCCATTGGTGCAGAGTTGTCATTGTGTTCAATGTTCCCATGGGGTACCTAAGTATGTTGAGGTGATAAACATTAAGAATCCGTAGAGATGAACCACATCATCTCAGCCACAATTCCCTACGAAACTAGACGTTGCTGTGGCAGTTTCTTTCCCCCAGGTTTTAATCCGGTCGTCATGGGCGGATATCCCCCAAGGTCGGTGCTCTGCGAGCTTGGACAGAGCAAGTTACACTATGTAGGCGTCAATAATCTGTGACATCAAACTGTGACATTACAGTTTATTGATCCATAACGTTGAACGGTGAACAGCTGACACCACTAAGGGTTAAACAGAGGGCTAACTGGGTCTATGAGTTCTAATATCAAAGCCGTACAGGCTCCTTACTATGGCGGGGATGCTTCGTTCCGTACACCCCCTCCCGACTTACAATCGCTTCTCCTCAAAGAGCGGATTGTTTATTTGGGGACGCCCCTAGTGTCATCAGACGATTACAAGCGTCAAATGGGCATGGATGTCACCCGGTTGATTATCGCCCAGCTACTCTATTTAGAGTTTGACGATCCTGAAAAGCCGATCTATTTCTATATCAATTCCACTGGCACGTCTTGGTATACCGGTGATGCCCTTGGCTTTGAAACAGAAGCCTTCGCCATTTGCGATACCATGCGTTACATTCGCCCTCCGGTCCACACCATTTGTATTGGTCAGGCCATGGGGACAGCTGCCATGATTTTAGCGTCCGGCACCAAGGGGTCGCGCGCCAGCTTACCCCACGCCACTATTGTGCTAAACCAGCCACGTACAGGGGCTCGGGGCCAAGCCACTGATATTCAAATTCGAGCCAAGGAAGTGCTGGCTAACCGCGAGGCAACCCTAGACATTCTGTCTCGCTGCACCGGGCAAACCCCGGAAAAACTGCAAAAAGATACGGATCGCATGTTCTATCTCACCCCGGCGGAAGCAAAAGAATACGGTCTGATTGATCGGGTGCTGGAAAGTGCCAAGGAACTGCCCAAGCAAATTCCAGCGGGCATCAGTTAACTATGTCTGTAGAACGTCCTATCCGTGTGCCTTACAACTTGCCCGGGAGCCGTCAGTGGGCTTGGGTGAGTATCTACACCCGCATGAGCCAAGAACGGATTTTGTTCCTCAATCAGCCATTGACTGATGGTGTGGCTAACTCCCTGATTTCGGCCTTGCTCTACTTAGATTCTGAGGATCCGGGTAAGCCGATTTATTTGTACATTAACTCCCTGGGCGATCCTGTGATGGCTGGCATGGCGGATGGTTCCGCTGGCATGATGTCCATTACGGCTGGCTTAGCGGTGTATGACACCATGCGCCACATTAAGTCAGATGTGATTACCATCTGCATGGGCCAGGCGGTCGGTATGGCAGCGGTGTTACTATCCTGTGGTGCCAAGGGCAAGCGTTCTAGCCTGCCCAATGCGTCTATTGCGCTGATGCACCCCTACAGCGGCACTCGCGGTCAAGCGACTGACATTGAGTTAAATGCCGATGAGGTGCTTAGTAAAACAGCGTTGATTAATCAGCTGTTGAGCGAAAATACCGGTAAGACCGAAGAACAGGTCCATAAGGACATGCAACGGATGTTTTATCTCACCCCCCAGGAGGCTATTGAGTATGGCCTGATTGACCGGGTGATTGAACAGCCTTCGTAAGTTGGGTGGAGCCTAACGCAACCTATTCCCATTCATTTTCCGTAAACCCCTTATTATTACCCCATTGACCCATGCCTATCGGTATTCCTAGCGTTCCCTATCGTCTCCCTGGCGGCAATTACGAACAGTGGATCAGTATTTACGAGCGTCTGTTTCGTGAGCGGATCATTTTTCTAACGGAGGAGGTCAGCGACAGCATTGCTAATGCCATTGTGGCTTACATGCTGTATTTGGATTCGGATGATCCGACGAAGCCGATCTATCTATATATCAACTCTCCGGGTGGTTCAGTCACGGCGGGGATGGCGATCTACGATACGATGCGCTACATCAAGTCGGAAGTGGTGACGATCTGTGTAGGCTTAGCGGCTTCCATGGGCTCATTTTTGCTGTGTGCTGGGGCGCCGGGTAAGCGTCTGGCGTTGCCCCATTCTCGGATTATGATTCACCAGCCTCTGGGTGGGGTGGGTCGGCGTCAGGCGACGGATATCGAGATTGAGGCCAACCACATTGTGCAGATTAAGGGCCGCTTAAATGGCTTGATGGCCGAGCATACGGGCCAAACCATTGAGAAAATTGAAAAGGATACGGACCGTGACAATTTTATGTCGGCGGCGGAGGCGCAAGCCTATGGTTTGATTGATCGGGTGATTGAAGAGCGGGTCTAGCGGGTCTGGGGGATCAAATGGATCGGTTCTGTGGATCCCTCCCCCTATTCATACTCTGCGTTTTAATGGCAGAATCTTGAGCAATCTGGTCTGTGGGTGCCATGGGATTAGCTGATTATTACCGCACATTAGGTTTACGGACGGGGGCTTCTTTTGAAGATGTCAAGGCGGCTTACCGTAAATTAGCGCGCAAGTATCACCCGGATGTGAATCCTGAGGATCAGCAAGCGCAGGATCGATTTATCAAGGTGACTAAGGCCTATGAGGCATTGCTGGAGGTGTTTTATCCAGATGATGATGTCGTTGACGATGGGCCTGATGATGAGCTTGATGAAGCTGAGGATGTGAGTCCGGTCCAGACGAATCCAGGTCTGTCGGAGCATGAGCAAAAGCTGAAGCAGGATTCCTATCAACAGTTGAATGTGCTGCTTAAACAGCAGAAGTTTCCCCGTGCGATCGCATTAGTTGAAGGTTTAGCCCAGCGCATTACCCACGACTCAGAGGTGCGCCAGTGGCAGGCCATTACCTACCAACGCTGGGGCCGTGAGTTGATCACCCAAGGCCAGCTGGGCAAAGCCCGCATCTATCTGGATAAAGCTCTCAAAACCGACCCGTTGAATAAGTCATTATGGGTGGAAATTAACCGTGATTTCCAAGCGATTGAGCAAAAATTGACGTAGAGCCATGGTTCAATGCTGGGTTTCCAAAGATTTTGATGTGCCCGTTGTGTTCGAGACCGATGGGTATCGTCTACGGATGCTAACGGTCAACGATGTGGTGAAAGACTTTGATGCGGTGATCACCAGTGAAGAGCATTTGCAGGGAATCTTTCCCCCACCCAGTAGCTGGCCCCAGGGCCTCACGCTGGAGCAGGATCTGATCGATCTAGGTTGGCATCAAAAAGAGTTTCAACGGCGCACATCCTTTGCTTACACCATGGTGAGCCTAGATGAAAGTCGTTGTTTAGGCTGTGTATATTTCTATCCGTCAGATCGCCAGGGCTATGACATGTATGCTCTGTTGTGGGTGCGCCAAAGCGAGTTGGCTAGCGGTTTGGAAGATTGTTTATTGGCCAATGTTAGACAGTGGCTAAGGGATGTTTGGCCCTTTGAATCGGTGGGTTTCCCCGGACGTGATTTGAGTTGGGAGGATTGGTTTGCATTACCTGAAAAGTAGGGGTCACTTGTCTTCCTGTTGCAGGGTGAGGCTGAGTTGATAAATCTCTCGTTTGGAGAGACCTGTTTTCTGGGCGAGTTGGCGGCTGGCGTTGGAGGGAGAGAGTCCTTGGGTGATGAGAGTTTCTAGCTGTTGCCGTAGGTCGGCCTCAGATATGGTCTGGGGTGTGGTGGTATAGCCTGCGATCGCAACCGTAAACTCTCCCCTCGGCTCAGTCACCGTAAAATGTTCGATGGCCCCCCTGACGGTCCCCCGCCAAAATTCCTCATAGCGCTTGGTCAATTCCCTCGCAATTGTCACCGGTCGTTCACCCCCCAAATGGGTTTGTAAATCGCCCAATGTTTTCAGTAACCGATGAGGACTTTCATAGAGCACCATGGTCCGTGGTTCCGTAGCCAGCTGGGTCAGACGCTCAGTCCGAACTTTGCCCTTCACGGGCAAGAAACCCTCAAAGGTAAACCGATCCGATGGCAGCGCTGAAGCCGCAATCGCACTCACCACCGCCGCTGGGCCAGGAATCGGACTCACGACAATTCCGGCCTCGGCACAGGCACACACTAGCCCATACCCCGGATCAGAAATGCCCGGCATCCCCGCATCGCTCACCAGGGCAATAGTCTGCCCTGCCCGTAGTTTTTCCATCAGCTGGGGAATCCGAGTTTGGGCATTGTGCTCGTGGTAACTGATCTGGGGTGTCCCAATCTGAAAATGATGCAGCAGCTTCCCCGTGTGGCGCGTATCCTCCGCCGCAATCAGATCCGCCTCTTTCAACATGCGAATAGCCCGAAACGTAATGTCTTCCAGGTTGCCGATGGGAGTCGCCACCAGGTAAAGGATACCCAGGGATGGAGCCGGTGATGGGTCAGGAGGAATGGGGGAATCAGACAAGGGGGAGTTTTGGGTTTTGAGTGCTTAGTTTTGAGTTTAAGTGGTAAGAATCCATTACTCAAAATGACCTATGCGTGGACTGTTCGTTGGCCTCATGACCCTAGACTGCATCTACCAGGCGCAGCGACCGCCCCAGGCCAATGAAAAACTGGTGGCCCAGGCGGCCATGATGGCGGCAGGTGGTCCGGCCACCAATGCCGCAGTGGCCTTTGCAGCCCTGGGGGGCCAGGCTACGGTCATGGCTGCGGTGGGTCAACATCCGGTGACGGCTCTGCTGCGGGAGGATATGGCCCAGGTGGGAGTGACCCTGCGAGATCTCTCCCCATCTCGGTCTGACCCACCACCCCTGTCCTCCATTGTGGTGTCTCAATCCGGTGACCGGGCGGTCATTTCCCGCAATGCTGAAGGCCTTCAGATAGACCCTCAGACCATGGCGCTGGATGGGGGGCTGACGGATGGGGTGCTAACTGATGTAAATGTGGTGCTTCTAGACGGTCATCAAATGGCCTTAAGTCAGCGGATCGCTCTGATGGCCAAGTCCTTGGGCATTCCCGTGGTGGTGGATGCGGGCAGTTGGAAGCCGGGGTTTGATCAGGTGCTGGCCCTGGCCCAGGTGGTAATTGCCTCGGCTAATTTTCGCCCCCCCGACCCCCATGGGGACGATGGAATGGCCTATTTCCAGGGCCTAGGCATACCCCAGATTGCCATTACCCAAGGTGAGTACCCCATTGTGGTGAGTGATCAGGGCCGATTAGGGGAACTGGCGGTACCGGCGACGACGGTGGTCGATACCCTGGGGGCCGGGGATATTTTCCATGGGGCATTTTGTCATGCCATTTGTGATGCTGGGGGCGTTAGTTTTTCTGCTGCCCTCACTCAGGCCAGCCAGGTGGCAAGTCTGAGCTGCCGTTATTTTGGCACCCGGGCCTGGATTCCTTACAGTAACTAACTCAATTCACGGTATCTAGATAAAATCACTGACTTTCTACAGGATATGTAGATATGTTTCGGTAAACTATGCAAGGAGTCGTTTGACTACTGCTAACTTTTTATCGTTATTGATTATGGCCTACGAAAAGGAAAAGGAAATTGCGATCGCAGCCGTTCAAGCTGCGGCCACCGTATGTGAAAAAGTACGGGCTGAAATGGTGCCTGAAGCGATTGAAAAATCTGATAAAAGTCCGGTGACGGTGGCTGACTTTGGGGCCCAGGCCATTGTCTGCAAAATGATTAAAGACGCCTTCCCCAGCGATCCCATTGTGGGTGAGGAAGATGCGAATGATCTCAGAACCCCAGAGATGGCCGCCCGGTTAGCCCAGGTCACAGGCTATGTGAAAGCCGTGCTCCCCGATGCCACTGATGAGCAAATTCCTAGTTGGATTGACCAGGGCAATGGTAGTATCAGCCCCCGCTACTGGACCCTAGACCCCATCGACGGTACCAAGGGCTTTTTACGGGGTGACCAGTACGCGGTGGCCCTGGCCATGGTGGAAGATGGCGATGTCAAAGTGGGTATTTTGGGCTGCCCGGCCCTGAAGCTGGGCGATCGTTCTGGTATTTTGTTTGTCGCTATCCGGGGCGAGGGGGCCATGATGATGAACATGGACGGTAGCAACCCTGAGAAAATCTCTGTCACCTCGTCCTCTGATCTAGAGCACTTCCGCTTTGTAGAAAGTGTGGCCCACGGTGACCAAGAACTCCATTCCCGCATTGCTAAGGCGGCCGGGATTACTACCGATTCCATTCGTATGGACAGCCAGGCTAAATACGGTGCGGTGGCTTCCGGTAATGCTGTGCTCTATCTACGCTTGCCCTCGGCTAAGTATCCTGACTATCGCGAAAAGATTTGGGACCATGCCGCTGGCGTCCTCGTGATTGAGGAAGCCGGGGGGAAAGTCACTGACATGCATGGTAAGGCCCTAGACTTTTCCAAGGAGCCTAGCTTTGTGGATACCCAGGGTGTGATTGTCAGCAATGGCGAAATCCATGACAAAGTATTGGCGGTACTGGCTAATTAACCCGCTGAGGGTTAGGGGATGCACCCCATTGGGTTAATTCATCCATAGGTCAACCAACGGTCAACCAAAAATCAACAGAAAAGGGCGCTAGATTGCGTCCTTTTCTGTTGATTTTTATCGGTCGATTTGAGGACTGTTAGGGGTGATCAGCTGGGCTTTTGGATTTAGATTGACCGTGCGATCGCAAGTCCTTCCAAAACCGCCAAACTAACCTGTTGCACATCTGGTTTAAAGCCAATCCATTGACCCGAAACCTTAGCAAACTGCTCCGCATCACCACTGACGTAGAAATCAATTTCTGATTTTGTATCGGTGTTGCGCAACCCCAAAATATCCAACTCCTTGGTCATGGCAGAAACCAAAGAACTGGCCGGATTGATCACCGTAATCGACGGCGGCAAAATCTGATCCATCAGCGGTGCTAGGTGGGGATAGTGGGTGCAGCCATACACCAGGGTGTCAATATTAGCCGCCATCAAAGGCTTCAAATAGTCCGTTGCTACCGCTCGCGTGTAGGGATCATCGATGCGGCTTTGCTCAATTAAGGGTACAAAATCAGGACAGCCCACCTGCCAAACCTTAGCTGTTGGCGAGGCTTCTAAAATTGCCTGCTTGTAAGCATTACTCTGGGCCGTGGCCACCGTAGAAATGACGCCAATCCGCTGGCCCGCTTTGGCCGCCGCCCGTGCCCCCGGCAAGATAATACCGAGAATGGGCAAATCAAACTCATCCCGCACGATTTCTAAGGCTAGGGCCGAACTGGTATTACAGGCCATCACCACCATCTTGACGCCCTGGCCCTGCATCCACGTAATGATTTCCCGCACAAACTGCACAAGCTCTGCCTGGGACCGATTCCCATAGGGAACGCGGGCCGTATCCCCAAAGTAAAGCAGAGATTCAGCAGGAAGATCGGCCATAATCTCCCGTAATACCGTTAATCCTCCAACACCACTGTCAAAAACGCCAATTTTACCGATTTGTCTGGGCATTTGAAGGAATTTTGTCATGATTAAGGACGCTTTCTGCTCTTGATATTTTATGTTGCTTAGAGTTTAGTCGGATTTTTCGTTAGATTCTAGTCCCATGGCAAAGGTTTCAGCAAGATTACTTAGTCATAGCGAACATATATATTGCGCAATATTGTGCAACTCAGCCATTGTGATAGGTATGGCTGATATCTGGGCCTAGGCCGCCAGGGGGTATCTGCCGCTAGAGTATATCGGATGTGATCGCCCATGATATGACTTTCAATTACTGGCAGACATCAGCAGGAGGATCTGCTTGAACAGTGGAATAGGTTTAGAAAATTAAAGCAATATGGGGCCCAATTCCTAGGCCCCAGCGAGTTGTCAGTGAATTTTGATCTTGGTCTAATGTCTACAATCCACATCTATGGTGGCAACGTTTAGTCTACGGTTGCCTCAGCGATTTCCGGGGTTGAACCAGCCTTAGGGGGGGCATTGTCATCGTTATCAAAGACAACCCGTAGCAACGGTGGGGAGACAAACGTTGTAAAAATGACCATGACGATGATGGCTGCATTTAAGGATTCAGTCAGCACACCGCTGGCCGCTCCCACCCCGGCAAATACCAGGCCCACCTCTCCCCGAGGAATCATGCCAACGCCAATGGCCATACGGTTAATGCCCTCTTGCCCAAAGACGGTAAATCCGGTGACCACCTTGCCGATGACGGCAACGAGTACCAGAAATGAGGCAATGATCAGCCCTTCTCGGTTAGCGGGGTTCAGGGGATTTAGGACGCTGATGTCAGTATGGGCACCGACGGTGACAAAAAAAATAGGCACCAGCATGTCAGCAATGGGGCTGATTTGTCCTTCGAGTTCTTTGCGCTTAGTGGTTTCAGCTAAAATCAAGCCTGCTGCAAAGGCCCCCAAGATCGCTTCTAGCTGAATGGCCGCTGCAATATAGGACAGGACAAAGGCAAACACCAGGGAGCTAATCAATACCTGACCACGGGTTCGCATCTGATCGATCAGACCAACGAATAATGGACTGATCAATCGCCCAATCAAAATTGAACCGACTAAAAATACGGCTGCGCCAATAATCAGAAAAATAACATTGGTTATTTCGATTTCACCTGTTTTGGCCAGGCTGGCCACGACTGCTAAGACAATAATGCCCAACACATCGTCCAGCACCGCCGCACCAATAATGATTTGGCCTTCGCGGGAGCTGAGGGTGCCGATTTCAGCCAAAACCTTGGCGGTAATACCAATGCTCGTCGCCGTTAGGGCCGCCCCCGCAAAGATCGCTGGAATTGTGTCCACCCCAAAGAAGGCAATCAGTCCGGCAGTACCTGCCGCAAAAGGGACAACTACGCCAACGACAGCAACCACCGCTGCCTGGGGGCCGACGCGAATCAGTTCTTTCAGGTCTGATTCTAAGCCGATTTCAAACAACAGAATGATCACCCCAATTTCAGCTAAGACGGATATGACCTCAGTTTGGCCTTTAAATACAGCAAGGAGGGCGTCCGGCTCTAAATGGGCGGTGAGTTGGACAAAATCCATCAGCAATGAGTGGATGGGCTCGGCTCCTGCTGGAAAAACCACGAGGTTAAGGGCCGATACTCCCACCACCACACCACCGACTAGCTCGCCTAAAACAGATGGCAAGTTAACTCGAGCGCATAGCTCTCCACCGAGCTTGGCCGCTAAGTAAATCACAATTAGGCTAAGTAATACACTCCCTAAGACAAAGGGACCTAGCTCAGCTTCATTGACTTCTGCCAGCACAGTTAGACTGCTGCCGATGCCTGATAGCCCACTGGTTAGATCGATCATGTGAACGGTAGAAACGAACTCATCTTGTTTACTCTACATGAGTTGGCTCGATGCCATTGGCTCATTACGAGCGGGTTTATCGCTTTTCTTAAGGAAAAAATTGCCCCCAAGACGGTTGGTTCCTAAACAAATGACCAGGGTGGTTTAAGGAAAGCAGGATATATGCGTTAGACGAATACTCGATGGTTTAAAGACGGCAGGATATATGCGTTAGACGAATACTCGATGGTTTAAAGACGGCATCTGCTGGCGGACCTGCCCTAAACGGGAGGGAGTGATTTCGGCGATGGCCATGCCCACATCCTGACCCGCATCTGCCAGGACAATTCCCCAAGGATCAACAATCATGGCATGGCCATGGGATTGGCGAATACTGTTGTGAAAGCCGGTTTGAGCTGGGGCAATGACATAGCAAGTATTTTCAATGGCCCGGGCTTGGAGCAGTACCTGCCAATGGTCTTTGCCGGTATAGGCCGTAAAGGCTGCCGGGACGGTCAGTACTTCGGCTCCTAGCTGGGACAGATGGCGATATAGCTCTGGGAATCGCACATCGTAGCAAACGGAAATGCCCATGGTGCCTAGGTCACGGGTCTTACAAACCGACGGGAGCTGTGCCCCTGAGGTGACGGTGGAGGACTCTTGGTAGGTATTGCCATCGGGTAGATTGACATCAAATAGATGGACCTTTTCGTAGCGCAGCAATACGTTGCCGTTGGGATCAACCAATAGTGCTGTGTTATATACCCGACCATCGCCGGTGGGGACTGGGTAACCACCGCCCAGCAGGGTGACCTGATAGCGTTGGGCCATGGTTTTTAGAAATTGTTCGCTGGCAGCACAAATATCAGCAGATTGAGCTACCTTTCCAGACTCGTTTCCTAGAAAAGAAAAGTTTTCGGGCAGGGTAATGTACTCGGCTCCGCGACGAACTGCTAGATCAATCAGCTCTTCTGCCTGGATGAGATTTTTCCCTAGGTCAGGCACGCTGGTCATCTGCAAGGCTGCAGCCAAATAGGATTTCATGTGGGCACTTACTAGTGAATTAACCTTGGCCCTATATTCTACGGGGCTAATTGCTCACTTGGAAAGCGACCCTTGGCCCAGGCTGTCTACACCGCTAGCAGGGCGAGCTGCCAGACCTGATAGCCTAATCGGTTGAGGTGTAATCCATCGGTGGTGAGTTCCTGGCGAAGATTACCGGTTTCGTTGCTAAAGCTGGGGTGTAAATCTAAATAATCTAGCTGATGATAATCGGTGAGTTGGGCGATTTGGGTGTTGAGGGTGCGGATGCGCTGGCTGGGAATATTTTCCCAGCGGGTTGGCAGGATGGAGTGGACCACCACGCGGGCCGTGGGATGCTGTTGCCGCAGTTTGGCCATGATCTGGTTGAGATTGGTTAAAATCTCCCGATCGCTGGCCCCATTTTTCAGGTCGTTGACGCCGGCCATCAGGTGAATGGTGTCGGGGTTAGTGTTGGCAAACGCCGATAGACGTTGCAAAATGCCACCGGTGGTGTCACCGGAAATACCTTGATTGAGCCAGAAGCGATCTCGGGGGAGCATTTCTGGGGGAAGCCACATGCTGAGGGAGTCGCCCACCACGACGGTCAGGCGATTGGTGCCTTGGCCAGATGCGATCGCATCCGCCTCCTGCTTCAGCAGCCCTTGCCATTCCCCATAGGTAGGTTGATAGGTGGCATGAGCCCACTGCCCATGGAAACTCTCCGGTGATATCCGGGTGTAAAGCGAGCCAGATTGCAACGCCGCCCAGCGCTGCTCAAATAATTGCGGGCCGCTAATTGGCTTCGGCCCAGCCACCACGGGAGCGGGCTGACGCAGGGCCACTTCTAGGGCGTGGGGGGTAGTGGCAAAGGCCGTGGGCTCAGGGCGACGGGCCGTGTTCTGGAGGTGTAAGAGTTTCTGTCGCCGGGCCGCCACCTCCCTAGAAAACTCGGGTGTCAGGGCCATATCCCCCTGAATGGTTGGTAAAGGCACCGACTGTTCAATCTGACTGGCCGCATTCACCGCTGCTTTTGCCATCGGTGCAATATCAACGTCTGGATTTGGTCCACTCAGCGGCTCTGTAGCGGCCAGCTGCGCCATCAACATCAGTAAATCTGACATATACCCAAATTTTCCTCGCCTATGGAGAATACGATTAAATAAGTAAACCGGCCCTACCCTGAAAATCAGGACGAAACCTTTGCCGCAGCCATATATCAAAAACTGTAAAGAGTTTAGGGAATAGGGCAAGGTTTTGGGCCATGGGCAATAGCCAACTCCGCCCAGGGTCTATTCCCTAGCACTCCCCAAATACCCCTTGACAGTAACCACCCAAATTAACGATGATTAGACTCTGTGTAAAAATCTGCTCGGATCAGGTCTGAAGCAATTACCGCTACCTGTACGGCAAGGAAGAATGAATGGTATACGCAATTATTGAAGCGGGTGGCACTCAGTTTAAGGTTGAGCCAGGTCGCTTTTATGACATTAATCGTCTGGCAGTGGACGAAGAGGCCAGCGTCACAATCGATAAGGTACTTCTCGTCAATGATGGTGATGACACTAATATTGGCCAGCCCCTGGTAGAGGGTGCCAGTGTTACCGGGACTGTAGTTCGGCATCTACGGGGTAAGAAGGTCATCGTTTATAAGATGAAGCCCAAGAAAAAAACCCGTAAAAAGCGGGGCCATCGCCAAGAACTCACTCGCTTGATGATCGATTCCATTAATATTGGTGGCAAAACGCTGATCGCAGAAGATGTCCCTGCTGTTGACGCTAGCGAAGAAGAATAGGACGTTGGCTTCGAGCAGTTTATACTTAACCAATCACGGAGATTTAAGTCATGGCTCATAAGAAAGGTACAGGTAGTACGCGGAACGGCCGCGACTCCAATGCGAAACGCTTAGGCGTCAAGAAGTATGGTGGTCAGGTTGTGACCACTGGCAATATCCTTATTCGCCAGCGTGGCACCAAGTATCACCCTGGCAAGAACGTAGGTAGAGGAGGGGACGACACCCTGTTCGCCCTTGTGGACGGTGTAGTTACATTTGAGCGTAAGGGTAAGAGCCGCAAACAAGTAAGCGTTTACCCAGCAACAGCTTAATTTTCGTCCAACTATTGCCCAGGCTTAATTTTCAGTTGTAATTCACAGTGAAGCTTGAGTTCCGGGTTGAGAAGCAGTTAACGATTGGTTAAATCTATTAAAATTCTCAAAAGATAAAACCGCCTCGGCTATAGCTGAGGCGGTTTTATCTTTTGAGAGCTTTTGTAACTGAGGGGTTCTAGCGATCATCATTATTGTCATTAAAAGTATGTGTCAAGCTATGTGAAAAGTGTGAGCAGTCTTATAGTTCTACAGTAGCATTAAGAGCATAGGCAGCTTTGTTGTGACTAAGCTGGCGTAATCTTAATTCTATTACTATTGTTGTTTGAGAGGGTCAACTCAACTGTAGGAAACGTTATAGCAAAATCTCTCAGATGAGGTCATGCGCGTTCCGTGGCATAGACCAAAAGTACCCCGAGGGGTAATATCAAAAAACTATTGTGATGGCACTATTAAAAGTATCCAACGAATATATGCCAATTTCTCTGACGTTAGGGTGTTTGAGACTACGTTAGTCTGACATATTCAGCGCTCGCATAAGCGAGTGCTGAGACAGTGTAGCCAAGAATTTATCATAGGAGGAGCTTGTATCCCTCTTAGCAATGGTAATGCTCACAGCACGCGGTTGAGATATTCTCAGCTGCATTTCTGGGAATTATTTATAGCTGCGATGTCATTTCCCAGGAGAATCCATTAGTGTCGGTGCCGTTTATGCTTATGAACACGCCTGCTATTCAGCCTGATTTTAGAAGCCTTTATGAAATCTCTTCAAATTTTAGTGTAACTGGCCAAGAAGGATCTAAAAAGAATCTTGAAGCTCGATTTTTAGCCGAACTTCATCAGGAATTTATAGATGGAATATTGGTGTTTGCTGAACGAGGAGAACTCATTTACTCTAATAAAAATGCCTGCACTATTCTAGGTCGTCTTCATCAAGACGATCCCGGTGGTGCATTAGTGCCTGAAGAGATTGTGCATATTTGCCAATCCTTGACCCAAAGTCGCGTCCAGTTTCCCCATCAAAATTGGTTGGTGGAATTAGATATTGTTACCCAAGATGGTGCAATTCTTCATATTCGCGCCCGGTGGCTCAATACCAATCTAATTGAGCGTCCTTGTCTCCTATTGGTGCTTGAAGATCGACAGCAGGCTATTGCCAGTATTGTGATGGAAGAAGCACACCAATATGGACTAACGTCACGGGAGAGAGAAGTCTGGGTGTTGCACCGGAATGATTTAACCTATAAGCAAATAGCCGTGGAGCTAGGTATTACCCCCCATACGGTTAAAAAGCATATGAAAAATATTCACTCTAAGCAGAAAGACTATACAGTGGATATTTCAGATTTTGCCACCAGTTATCCTTGTTAGGGTCATACAGTTAAGGCTATACAGCATCTTTTGCCTAGCTCATCAGGTCTGGCCTTAAAACTGATATTCTCCTTCATGGCGATTCATTGGGAATGCCCACTTTTGCAGGGGAATTTCACTGTATGGCTCGGTGTACATAAACCAAGTTCAGGTTGAGAACCCTAGTTCTGATCAACCCTAGGGGAAGCAAGCTACACCCCCAGCCCCTCCCCAGAGGGCGTTCGCGAAGCGTCTCCAGAGGAGCCGGGGATCCAGAAAACCATCAAAGTCCCTCTCCCTCGGGAGAGAGATTTAGGGTGAGGTAAAGGGAGAGGGATTTATGGTGAGGGAAACTCCCGGTTTCGAGTTAGACAAGGTTTAGCTCGCAATATACGTGATTGCTGAGCACATAGCTGTACCTATGCTGACACCTTATTTCTTGGGTGTCTCGGAACGTTTTTTAGGGATTGCTTTGTGGGATTGTTTCGTAGTCTCAGATCTATCTCTACTAGGATGAATCTGTACCATCAGTTCTTCTACCACGCCACAGAGTAGAGCCGGTTGATCTAGGGCCCCAATGCGAATCAAGCTCCCTAGTCGATAGACCTTGTTAGCAGTCAAATTTAATTCCGATGGCGAGGTTACATTCAATTGAGGAGTGTAGAGACGTTGTTGGTTGTCGGCAGCTAGGGTGCTGGTGCCTAAATCAACCGTGTTACCCGCTTGCAGAGGTTTAAGGTAGAAGTCTACCTGGATCGTCGGGGTAAGCGCTAATAGGGCAATAGCATTGCTTCCTTCAAAGGCTAAGGTGATTTGCGCTGTGAAAGGCGCGTCATAGGGCAAAATGGCATGGGTAGACATTTCGTCTGAGTTTCCTGTCAAAACACTCAGTCCGTAGACTTTACAAGTAATTGGCAGACTGTGTATAGTGACGCTACTCATGGTTCAATTTTGTTGGACATGTAGTATCTTTTACAAAGTATGAATCAGATTTCCAGAAAGGTTAGGTCAATTTTAGTCCTAAAAGTACCCTATGAAGGTACCTGGATTTTGTCAAGGTTGAATATTGCTATAGAAACTCTTGGAGACTGGTGTGACAAGTTTCCAGAATGTATTTCTATGCCATTGTTGTTAGCACTGTAACCATTTATCAAGTTGTCAAAAATCTAGCTCAATCCACGGGTCTCGATCGGCAGAAATGGGCTTTATGGATAAAGTTTGAATGTATTAGCAAGATTTTGACTGGGTTAAGTTTGGTCGAGATAGTCGTCATGGGGTAGGGACTAAGGTATCCCTCTAGGGTAATTCTCAAACAGAAATGGGTCAGTCATTATGGAAGGGTAGCAAGCAAGAGAACAGAATTTCAAAAGGTAGGTTTTCCTATAAGCCTCATCCGCTGGGATTCTTATCCATGCTGCTACTACTCAATCTCAATTCAAGAGGAAAACGTTATGTCCATTACAATCCCTGGTGGAGCTCCCCTCGGTAGATCTCCTGTTGCTTCCCGGCCTCAGTATGAGCAGTTGCAGCATGAGTATACTGCCACTGAAACATACTCTCGGAATATCCTAGGACCTGTGGAATTTGAGCTGTATGATTTGCAGGTGGTTGCTTCTGTAGCAACTCCTTCTCTACCTAGTCAGGTAGCTCCTGCCAACAAGGCTCAGATTGTTGAGAATGGTGAAGTCTTCGCACTGAAGACTAGGATCCGCTTCAACAACACTCCTTTGACTCGTTTGCTGCTTTGCCTTGGCATCGATGTGAAGATTAACTTCTGCATCGAAGGTTGTGGTGGTAACGCAACTGAAGTTGATGTTTCCAGTACTATTACTACTAGGAAAGATCAGTTCGAGTACGAGATCGAGTGGGTCGGTACTGCCCAGGTAGCTGGTATGACTCCTGGTTTCTATGCGATCGCAGCTGTTGCTAACATCGAAATGTCTGACCATCCTTGTGCACCTTGCCTCCTTGGTGCTGGTTATGTTGCAGGTGTTTTGATGCAGGTTTACGACGCCTAGCATGATCCGTTTCCTGACTGTATAGAACTGGATATATCTAGTTCTATACAGCTGGGTTGAGTTGCTTCTGGGGTTAAACCCGTTAATGTTGAAATTTGCTAAAAATAAGCTGTGATGCATTGGCTCTCAAAGATTACAGCTTATTTTTTAGCAGCTATTTCCATATTTAGCTTAACAACGCCTATAAATTTATCAAATCCCCTGCTGAGGTTGAAATCAGGCTAATGATTAGGGGACGGCACAGTTTCGCGCTTTAACGACCTTGCGTAAAGTCATTGTTTGAACCATAAGGAGGTCATTGATCATGACAGACTCTTTTAGTTATCACCATCAGACTAGTGATAATCAGCTGAATTCAGAAGACTTGACTCTCATTCAAGGGATTGGGAAGGTCAAGCAATTATGGCTTCGATCAATTGGCATTAATACGTTACAGGCGTTATCGGAAGCCTCACCCGAAGCTCTCCATAGACAACTTGCATCAGATGGGTATGTGGCCCATACCAGTGAAGTAGAACGATGGATCTCTCAGGCGCAGGTGCTATTGGGCCAGACGGGTGCGGTGGCTGAAATGTCTGCTGCCATTAATCCTATCGAAGACATTAAGGATGCTGCGCCTTTAGCCCAGTCTCTAGAAGTCTGGCAGACATTTGCTGCATTTACTGTAGAGTTTCAGGCTTGTGGGCATGGCGAGCAGGAGGTGCAGCGGCGTACGTTGGTAAGACATGTTGCTACTGAACAGGAAGAAATATGGTCTGGAATTGAGGCGTCTGATTTGCAGGTGTGGTTGCGATCGCAAGTTGCTGACGTTATGCCCACAGCTACCGAAGCAGCAGATCTGACCACCTCAACTGGAGAGGGCGATGCTGAAGAAACCGATCTCCCAGTGGCCCCTGTAATTGAGGACCTATATCTACTTCAACCCTCAGTAACTAGAAAGGCCATGGGATTACACAAACCAAATATGTTATTTCCAGCTCCTCTAAAGGAGAACTCTCCATTCTCCATCGCACTGAAGTTTGGTATCCAAGACCAGGAAGCTCTGGCCAAACTGAAACGGGCCATGTCCTATCAAGTAGAGTGCTATGCCCGCAGCCTCAATGGTGGTGATATTATCTCCCTAGGACAGTTGCCACAAACTAAGCTGTTTCCCCAAAAATCTTCCTATACTGCCTATTTACCCACCACGCGATTAAAGAAAGGTCTTTATCGGTTGCAGGTTTTCCTCAATTTGCAAGGTGTCCAGGCTCTACCCACATTTCTCGAAATTCCCGTATTGCAGGTTGTCTAACTGCTCCGAGATACCATGAGTTCTTTTAACTGGTCAGCTTTTCTGACTCAATGGAGTCAAGACATCCTCAAAACAAAATCGGCACTCAATTCACAAGGTGCCACATTAGAACATCCACAAACCTGGTTAGGTTACCCTGGTGCTAGCGACGACCAAATCAAAGCAGCTGAAGCCCGATTAGGAAAAGAACTTCCACCGTCCTATCGAGCTTTTCTTAAAGTCAGTAATGGCTGGCAAGAAACCACACCCTTTATTCAAGACCTGGGTTCTACCGAGGAAATCAACTGGTTTGCGGTGCAATATTCCGGTTGGCTTAAACAATGGATCCAGCGATATCGCACCACCCCTTCTGCCCATACCAATGGCTCAACTACGGTACTGCAAGTATCCGATCAAGATTATTTTACTTATGGTGAGGCTCAGGACTGCCATAAGTTGAGAATCAACTATCTCAAAAAAACGTTAGCCATTAGTGGACTCAATGATTCATCCATTTATCTGCTCAATCCTGAAGTTGTCACAGAGGATGGTGAATGGGAAGCCTGGTTTTTAGCCGATTGGTTACCTGGGGCTGATCGCTATCCTTCATTTCAAGCATTGATGGAGGCAGAATACATTAATTCTGGCGAAATTCGTAACACACCCTCTCAAGTAATCGCAGCTGCTGAATATTTTACATCTGCGGCATTGATCGAAAAAAACGCCAGTCAATCCCTATGGCAGATCAGCAGTCAGCTATGGCCAGGCATAGAGATTGATCAGGTTTGTCAATGGATTATGGAACGCGTGGAACAAGCAGTTTATTCCTGCTAACGATATGCAGGTCTCGAATAAATTATCTTTCTTGTTTGATTGGATAAAATGTCCTGGGTGAAGCTGGCAAGAGGGTGACTCATGGATCGCAGTTATGCTGACGTGCAGTTGTATTTCTGATTAATAGGCATCTGCTGGGGTACCAACTCAAAGCGGGACGTTTTCTCAAGGATAGTATTCAGGAGTCAGGAATCAGGGCCTCACTGGCTTCTAACTTCTGGCCCCGGATTCCCCACCTAGCCAGGATTTCCCGGCTTAAGTTGATACCCATCTGCTGAATATCTTGAACAGATTGTGTTCCATAGAGCTGTTACTATCTCAGACTTTCAGCGATTACTATATTGTGAACTATGTGTGAAAAGGCACAGATAACAAACTTTCGAAGATGAACATTACTCCTCACATCAGACTGTTTGAATGGCAGATGTTTCTTAAGCAGTGGAGTCGGGAATTTATTGACTCTGCTAGCAATCTTGATGAGATTCCTAAAGACGTACTAGAGTCTGGCTGGCTGGGCTATCCTGGGGCGACTGAAGCACAGATCAGCCAAGCCGAAGCCCGTTTGAATATTGCGCTACCTCCGTCCTATAGGGATTTCTTAAAAGTCAGCAATGGCTGGCGTCAGATGACACCGTTTATCTATCGAGTATGGTCAGTTGAACAAATTGATTGGTTGTTTGCTCGGCGTCAACCATGGATCGAGTCGTTCATTCGGCAACAGTTCGAATCATCCAACCGGTTACATCATCAAAATGGTAGTTGTTTACATCACACTACCGTAGATGACTCCGATTATTTTCTATATGGAGAAGCGCAGGACTGCCGCAAAATTCGTTATGAGTATCTGAAGACAGCCCTAGAAATTAGTGATAAAGGCGAATCGACTATTTATCTGCTCAACCCTAACGTTCAGACCCGTTATGGAGAATGGGAAGCCTGGTTTTTTGGTGACTGGCTACCAGGAGCTGATCGTTATCCCTCTTTTCGAGACATGATGGAAGCCGAGTATATTAATTTTTTAGAAATGCGAGATTCTAGCATTTGATTGATGCGTCGACTTGCTGCGTCAACTTGTTGCATCAACGATACCCTTTAAACCTGAAAATCAGCAGCTGTATGACAACATTTTTTCGAACAGACATCTTTAAAAGTAGCTACAGAAACCACTTTGAATGCGGCAGTTATTATGGCAGTATCTTCTAACGATATTAGTTTGCAGGGTACAGGTAAGCAAAGCCAACAAAACGTACTCCACAAAACTCCTTTATCTGAGAATGCTGAGCATCCCTTTAGTTTAGCCTGGCTCAAGGAATGTCTTCAAGGCATTTTAGTATTTACAGACCAACAAGATTTAGTATATGCCAGTGATGATGCCTACCAGATTGTCAACCGCTTACATGGGCAAGATATGGAAGCTCATATGGAAGGCCATGAAAAAATCCCCGAAGAGATCTGGCATATTTGTCAATCTTTAATCCAAAGTCGACACCGATTTCCTCATCAAAATTGGCTGATGGAATTCGATATTGTTACTCAAGATTCAGCTATTGTCCATATCCGTTCTCGGTGGTTAAAAGAAAACTCTCTAGAATATCCATATTTAATTCTTCTGGTTGAAGATCGCCAGCAAGCTGTGACTAACATCCTCATGGAAGAAGCTCGAAAATGTGGTTTTACTCCACGTGAAAAACAAGTGTGGATGTTGCATCGTAATTCGTTAACTTACAAGCAGATTGCGAAAAAACTGGGCATTACTCCAAATACTGTTAAGAAGCATATGCGCAGTATTCATGCTAAACGGAAACCGGATCTCTCTACTGGTTGCACACCTTAAAGATTGCACCAGTTTTAAGTTCTAAGGTTTGTAGATACCTGAGCGGCTACCCCCTCCTGCGACGGGGGTAGCCGCTCAGATTGGCAATAAGCTGATTGGGTATCAACTTAATCCGGAAAACCCTGGCTAGGTGGAGAATCAGGTGCCAGAATCCAGAAGCCAGTGAGGCCCTGATTCCTGACTTCTGACTTCTGAATACTATCCTTGGGAAGATGTCCCGCTTTGAGTTGGTACCCAGCTGATTCTACTAAATATTTACTACCTAAATAGGAAGACACATTGCAGGTACGTATGATTGCGTAGATATCTGCTGAGGAGGCTTGGGAATTCTAACAAATGAAGTTTACAAAAGAAAAACATAGAGGCGTATACTGCCCTACATTCATTGCGTCTTTGTTTTTTAAAGGTTGGCTTATGGAGTCCCAGTGTCTTTTTTACCCATTGCGCAGCATTATTCGTTGCATTGCTAAGACTAATTTGACGATTACTCCCGAAGCCTGTGAATCAGGTTTGGTATGGGATGAAGCGCTTTTTTCTGAGTTGGCAGCAACCTATCTGCAACCAACTGTGCAGCCCTTACTGACCTCAGGTTATCAATCCCGGAATGAGGCATCTGCCATCGAGACAGAGATGGCAACGTTACTGGTCAAAACATATCAACATATTTTGAAGCAGCGAGAGAATGAAAAAGTACAGTACTTAAATGAACTTTTATAGGTTTTATCGTCAAGAACCACTGCTAATTTTGCGGCTCAGGACTGATGGTGGATTGTCCAGTTGAGTCATGGGGTATTAATTTAATCCGGGAAATCCTGGCTGGGTGGGGAGTCCGGGGTCAGGAGTCAGAAGCCAGTGAGGCCCTGATTCCTGACTCCTGAATTCTGAATACTATCCTGGGGAAAACGTCCCGCTTTAAGTGGGTACTCGAGTCATCGATTGTCGCAGTTAAGGTTGGCATAATTACGTAGAGCAACTGCCAGATGTATGGGCACTCTGGGGAAAGACTATGGTAGTGAGTCTTTTAGAGCTTGGTTGTTGTTGGTTTGTGGCATGGGCCTTGCGGGCGCTATTGGTCTGTGAGGTTCGATAAAGTCAAACTGAGGATGAGCAACACCAGAATTTTCATAGTCTTCGACATTTATCAAGTTGCTCCATGGCCTCCCAGTGTATGTTCTACCCGTTACGCAGTGTTATTTGCTGTGTGGCAAAAGCGCATCTAACGGTGATCTCTGCAGAGTGTAGGGATGATTTAATGTGGGATGAAGCGCTTTTTGCTGCATTGATCGCTACATTTTTGCAGTCCTCTGTTCAGCCTTTGTTAGCTTCACCTTATGAGTCGCGTGATGAAGCGGCCTTGGTAGAAGGACAATTGGCACAGTCATTGGTCAATGCGTATCGACGTATCATGCGCCAACGTCAGGAGCAACAGGTTAAGCTGCTAAATGCTCTGTTATAGGGTTGCAGAAGGCCGATGGTAACTGTCCTAATTTGTAACTACTCAGGCTTAAAAAATTAGAGAGTTTTCCCAGGTTACAGAGATTATCAGCTAGCGTAATCCAAATATAGGAATTGGTAACCTCCTTGAGCAAGCCCAAGGGTCGCATCAAACTCAGTGAC